>JBQGFI010000202.1:0-20223 GCA_052040065.1 Marmoricola sp. | reverse complement strand
CACCAACGAGATCAAGGACCGCGTGCTGGCGATGGGCGGCGACGACGTCGACGTCGTCATCACCGAGGTCGGCGGCACCGTCGGCGACATCGAGTCGCTGCCCTTCCTCGAGGCGGCCCGTCAGGTGCGCCACGACGTGGGTCGCGACAACGTGTTCTTCCTCCACGTCTCGCTGGTGCCGTGGATCGGACCGAGCCAGGAGCTGAAGACCAAGCCCACGCAGCACTCGGTGGCCGCGCTGCGCTCGATCGGCATCCAGCCCGACGCGGTGGTGTGCCGCGCCGACCGCGAGCTGCCCGTGTCGGTGAAGAAGAAGATCTCGCTGATGTGCGACGTCGACCAGGAGGCCGTGGTCACGGCCGCCGACGCGCCGTCGATCTACGACATCCCGAAGGTGCTGCACCGCGAGGGGCTCGACGCCTACCTGGTGCGGCGCCTCAACCTGCCCTTCCGCGACGTCGACTGGACGCTGTGGGACGACCTGCTGCGCCGCGTGCACCACCCCAACGAGGAGGTGACGATCGCGCTGGTCGGCAAGTACGTCGACCTGCCCGACGCCTACCTCTCGGTGGTGGAGGCGCTGCGCGCCGGTGGCTTCGCCCACGAGGCCAAGGTCAACATCGCGTGGGTGCCCTCCGACGAGTGCGCCACCCCCGAGGGTGCCGCGCGCCGGCTGGGTGACGTCGACGCGGTCTGCGTGCCCGGCGGCTTCGGCATCCGGGGGATCGAGGGCAAGCTCGGCGCCCTGACCTACGCGCGCACGCACAAGATCCCCACGCTGGGGCTGTGCCTGGGCCTGCAGTGCATGGTGATCGAGTTCGCCCGCAACGTCGCGGGCCTGGAGAAGGCCGCCTCGACCGAGTTCGACCCCGAGGCGCCCGAGCCGGTCATCGCGACCATGGCCGAGCAGGAGGCCTTCGTCGAGG
Organism: Marmoricola sp.; assembly: GCA_052040065.1. Lineage (GTDB taxonomy): Bacteria > Actinomycetota > Actinomycetes > Propionibacteriales > Nocardioidaceae > Marmoricola. The sequence goes on along the minus strand of JBQGFI010000202.1, from coordinate 19,297 downwards.
GCGCCGGCGACCTGGGCGGCACCATGCGGCTGGGGCTCTACCCCGCCGACCTGGCCGAGGGCAGCGTGGTGCGGGCGGCGTACGACGAGGCGCGCGTCGAGGAGCGCCACCGGCACCGCTACGAGGTCAACAACGCCTACCGCGACCAGCTCGCGGCGGCGGGTCTCTCCTTCTCCGGCACCTCGCCGGACGGGGGACTGGTGGAGTTCGTCGAGCTGCCGGCCGAGGTCCACCCCTACTACGTCTCCACCCAGGCCCACCCCGAGCTCCGCTCGCGTCCCACCCGCCCGCACCCGCTCTTCGCGGGGCTGGTCGGTGCCGCGATCCAGCGGCAGCGCGAGCTGGAGATCCCGCTGGAGGAGAGCGCGCTGCGGCGGCGCTGGGTGGCCGACGAGACCGAGGTCGTGGCCGAGGACGCTCCCGCCGCGGTCGAGGCCTGAGTGCGCGCCGACGTCCCGACGGCGGCTCCGTCCGACCTCGTCGACGAGCCGGGCACCTGGCCGGTCACCGCGTCGCACCACGCCTACCGCAGCCCCTGGATCGTGGCGGTGCGCCAGGACCGGGTGCACCGGCCGGGCTACGAGGACGACGCCCACGACCGGCTGGTGCTCGAGCACCCCGGTGCGGTGGTGGTGCTCGCGGTCGACGACCAGGAGCGGGTCGCCTGCCTGCGGCAGTACCGCCACGCCGGCCCGGGGTGGTTCGTGGAGCTCCCGGCCGGGGTGCTCGACAGCGCCGAGCCGCCGCTGGAGACGGCGCAGCGCGAGCTGCGCGAGGAGGTCGAGCTCGCCGCCGAGGAGTGGCGCGACCTCGGCACGCTGCGCCCGAGCGTCGGCATCACCGCCGAGACCCAGCACCTCTTCCTCGCGCGCGGGCTGAGCCACGTCGACCGCGGTGACTTCGAGCTGCAGGCGGAGGAGGCCGAGATGTCGGTCTTCTGGGCGCCGGTCGACGCCATGGTCGAGGCCGTCCTCGCCGGACGGCTCACGACCAGCGCCCTGGTCACGGCCGTGCTCTCCTACGACGCGCTGCGGAGCCGGGGCCGGCTGTGACCGACGTCCACGCGCTGCTGGCCGAGCACCCGGTGCTCGACGGTCACAACGACCTGCTGTGGGCGCTGCGCGAGCGGGTCGGCTACGACTTCGCCCGCGCCGAGCTCACCGACACCGTCGCCTGCCGTGCGGTCGGTCTGCACACCGACCTGCCGCGCGTGCGTGAGGGCGGCCTGGGCGCGCAGTTCTGGTCGGTCTACGTGCCCTCCACGCTGGCCCCCGCCGAGGTGCTCACCGCGACGCTGGAGCAGGTCGACGCCGCGCACGCGATGTTCGCGCGCTACGCCGACCGGCTCGCACCGGCGACGGGCGTCGCCGACGTCGAGCGGGCCTGGTCGCAGGGCCGGGTCGCGAGCCTGATGGGAGCCGAGGGCGGTCACCAGATCGGCGGCTCGCTCGGCACGCTGCGGATGCTGCACCGCCTCGGGGTGCGCTACCTGACGCTGACGCACAACGACAACGTCGCGTGGGCCGACTCCGCCACCGACGAGCCGGTGCTGGGCGGCCTGTCCGACTTCGGTCGCGAGGTGGTGCGCGAGATGAACCGCCTCGGCATGCTGGTCGACCTCAGCCACGTCAGCGACGGCACCATGCGCGACGCGCTCGACACCACCTCGGTGCCGGTGGTCTTCAGCCACTCCTCGGCGCGGGCGGTGACCGAGCACCCGCGCAACGTGCCCGACGACGTGCTCGCCCGGCTGCCGCACAACGGCGGGGTGTGCATGGTGACCTTCGTGCCGCGCTTCGTCAGCAACGCCGTGCGGGAGTGGGACGAGGAGGTGCAGCGGGCGGCTCTGGCCGACGGCATCCGCCACACCGACCTGACGGCGTACCACCCCTTCCAGAGCGAGTACGCCGCCACGCACCCCGAGCCGGTGAGCTCGATCGACGACGTGGTCGCCCACCTGGAGCACGTGCGGGAGGTGGCCGGCATCGAGCACGTGGGCCTGGGGGGCGACTACGACGGTGTCGAGACGCTGCCGGCCGGGCTCGACGACGTCGCCGGCTACCCGCGGCTGCTGCAGGCGCTCTCGGAGCGCGGCTGGAGCCGCGACGACCTCGCCCGCCTGACCTGCCGCAACGTGCTGCGCGCCATGGGCGACGCCGGGTTGTCCTGACCCGCTCCGTGAGCGGGGTCACCCCGGCATAGACTCACCGGCACCGTCCAGGGGAGGAGCCCACGTTGCGCATCGGTGTGCCCAAGGAAGTCAAGAACCACGAGTACCGGGTGGCCATCACGCCGATCGGGGTCCACGAGCTGGTCGCCCACGGCCACGAGGTCACCGTCGAGCGGGACGCCGGCATCGGCTCCCAGATCTCCGACGACGACTACCGGGCCGCGGGCGCGACGATCATCGACTCCGCGGACGACGTGTGGGGCGGGTCGGAGATGGTGCTGAAGGTCAAGGAGCCGGTCTCCGAGGAGTACCACCGGATGCGCGAGGGGCTGACGCTCTTCACCTACCTGCACCTCGCCGCCGACGAGCCGTTGACCCGCGAGCTGGTCGACCGCAAGGTGACCGGCATCGCCTACGAGACGGTGCAGCTGCCCTCGGGCTCGCTGCCGCTGCTCTACCCGATGTCCGAGGTCGCGGGCTGCCTCGCGCCGCAGGTCGGCGCGCACTCGCTGATGAAGGCCCAGGGTGGCCGCGGCGTGCTGCTGGGCGGCGTGGGCGGCGTCGCCAACGCCAAGGTGGTCGTCATCGGGGCGGGCGTCTCGGGCCAGAACGCCGCCAACATCGCGCTCGGCATGGGCGCCGACGTCACCCTGCTCGACACCGACCTCGACAAGCTGCGGATGTCGTTCTGGCGCTACGACAACCGGGTGCGCGGGCTGGCGTCGTCCAAGCTGGCCATCGAGCAGCAGGTGCTGGAGGCCGACATGGTCATCGGCGCCGTGCTGATCCCCGGGGCCAAGGCGCCCAAGCTCGTCAGCAACGACCTGGTCTCACGGATGAAGCCCGGCGCCGTGCTCGTCGACATCGCCGTCGACCAGGGCGGCTGCTTCGAGGACACCCGGGCCACCACCCACGCCGACCCCACCTTCCCGGTGCACGACACGGTCTTCTACTGCGTGGCCAACATGCCCGGGGCCGTGCCCAACACCTCGACGTACGCCCTGACCAACGCCACGCTGCCGTACACGGTGGCGCTGGCCGACAAGGGCTGGGCCGACGCGTGCCGGGCCGACGCCTCGCTGGCGCTGGGGCTCAACACCCACGCCGGCCAGGTGACCAACGGCCCCGTGGGCGAGGCGCACGGCATGGACTCGGTGACCCTCGACGAGGTGCTGGCCTGATTCCCGAGCGGTCGTGACCGAGGCAGCCACCCCGGGGCCGGGGCCGCTGGAGCGCGCCGTGCGCACCTACCGCGACCACCTGGTGGTGGAGCGCGGTCTGGCCGCCAACTCGGTGAGCTCCTACAAGCGCGACCTGCGGCGCTACCTCGGTCACCTCGACGCCCTGGGCGTCGGCTCGCTGGACGAGGTCACCGAGCAGACGGTGACCGGCTTCCTGGTCGCGCTGCGCGAGGGCGACGCGGAGCACCAGCCGCTCTCGGCCACCTCCGCGGCCCGCACGGTCGTGGCGGTGCGCGGCTTCCACAGGTTCGCGCTCGCCGACGGGCTGGCGACGCACGACCCGTCGGCCGGGGTGCGCCCGCCGAGCCCGACCAAGCGACTCCCCAAGGCGGTGCCGCTCGGGGTCGTCGAGCAGCTCCTGGAGGCCGCGGGCGCGCCAGGCACGCCGCTGGCGCTGCGCGACCGGGCGCTGCTGGAGGTGCTCTACGGCACCGGCGCGCGGATCTCGGAGGCGGTCGGGCTCGACGTCGACGACCTGGAGCTGGCCTCGGACGACCCCGCCGACCACACCGTGCTGCTGCGCGGCAAGGGCTCCAAGGAGCGGGTCGTGCCGGTGGGTCGCTACGCGCGCGAGGCCGTGGCGGCGTACCTCACGCGGGGGAGGCCGGCGCTGGCGGAGTCCGGCGGCGCGCGGGGTGCGATGTTCCTCAACGCCCGCGGCGGCCGGCTTTCTCGCCAGAGCGCGTGGTCGGTCCTGGTCAAGGCCGCCGACCGCGCCGGCGTGACCGCCGAGATCAGCCCCCACACGCTGCGCCACTCCTTCGCCACCCACCTGCTCGAGGGCGGCGCCGACGTGCGCGTGGTGCAGGAGCTGCTGGGCCACGCGTCGGTGACCACCACGCAGGTCTACACCCTGGTCACCGTCGACTCGCTCCGCGAGGTCTACGCCGCCGCGCACCCCCGGGCCCTCGGCTGACTCCCTGACCCAGCGCTCGTGCGGGGAGGTGATGAGGAATGTGGGGGGCCACGGCGTGCCGCGACGCGGATCGGAGGCCCTGCGGGACCACGATGGGGCGGACAGGAAAATGTCGACTTGTGTCCTCGGAGGGGTGCTCCCCGCACCCCGGGTCCGTGTGGCTTGGTCGGCGTGACCGGTGGGGTGGGGAAGCCCCGCCAGGAGGAGTGAGCAGATGAGTGGTCCCGGCGGATACGGGTCGTACGGCACGTCAGCCTCGCAGATGCCGCCCTCGGTGCGGCCGCCCGTCGGTGCGCCCCCGCAGGAGACGGTGCTGCCCTTCCGGCAGCGCGAGTCCCAGCCCGAGGTGGAGCAGCCCGAGATCGAGCAGCCCGAGGTGACGCACGCCCCGGTCGTGCCGGAGCGGGCAGAGCCGGAGCCCGAGGTGGTCCTCGGACCGACGGGGCGTCCGATGCCGCAGCTGCCGACGCCCGGGCCCCGCGCCGCGCACGACAAGGCGCGGGTCATCTCGATGTGCAACCAGAAGGGCGGGGTCGGCAAGACCACCACCACGATCAACCTGGGCGCCTCGCTGGCGGAGTACGGCCGCAAGGTGCTGCTGGTCGACTTCGACCCGCAGGGCTCGCTGTCGGTGGGCCTGGGGATGAACCCCCACACGATGGACCTCACCGTCTACAACCTGCTGATGCAGCGCGACGTGGCCCTCGACGAGGTCGTGGTGCCCAGCGGCGTGCCGGGCATGGACCTGCTGCCCTCCAACATCGACCTCTCGGCGGCCGAGGTGCAGCTGGTGCACGAGGTCGGCCGCGAGCAGACCCTGCAGCGGGTGCTCGCCCCCGCCCTGGAGCACTACGACGTCGTGCTCATCGACTGCCAGCCGTCGCTCGGCCTGCTCACCGTCAACGCGCTCACCGCCTCCGACGGCGTGATCGTGCCGCTGGAGTGCGAGTACTTCGCGCTGCGCGGGGTCGCGCTGCTCAAGACCACCATCGACAAGGTGCGCGAGCGGCTCAACCCGCGGCTGCTGGTCGACGGCGGGCTCGGCACGTTGTTCGACGGCCGCACCCTGCACGGCCGCGAGGTCATGCAGCGGCTGGTCGAGGCCTGGGGCGACACGGTCTTCCCCACGGTCAGCCGCCGCACCGTCAAGTACAGCGACTCCACCGTGGCCGGCGAGCCGATCACGACGTACGCCGGCAGCACCCCGGCCGCGGAGTCCTACCGCCAGCTCGCCCGGGAGGTGCTCGTCCGGTGCCCCGACGCGTGAGCCTGCCGGCGGCCGACGACCTCTTCCGTCCGAGTGCGCCGTCGCAGCAGCGCGAGGTGCGCGCGGTCCCCGAGGAGCCGCGGATCGTGCAGGCGGCCGAGGACCCGCAGCCGCGACGCTCGAGCGGCCGGGTGCGCCACGACGAGAAGATGACCGTCTACGTCACGGCGGAGGAGCTGCTCGACCTGGAGCACGCGCGGCTGACGCTGCGGCGCGACCAGGGGCTCGCCGTCGACCGCGGACGGCTGGTCCGCGAGGCGGTGGCGATCGCGCTGGCCGACCTGGAGACCAACGGCGAGGACAGCGAGCTCGTGCGCCGTCTGCTGGCCCGGTGAGAGGGCCCGGTGAGACGGTCCGGTGACGGCGCGGTGACACCCCGGTGGCCGTGGTGACGGAGGCCGCGGCGGCGTCGTCCGAGAGCGACGGCGCCGCGGCGGCGTCCGAGGAGTCGCGCGCGCCCTTCTCGGTGCACCTCGACAACTTCGAGGGCCCCTTCGACCTGCTGCTCTCGCTGATCGGCAAGCACAAGCTCGACATCACCGAGATCGCGCTCTCGAAGGTCACCGACGAGTTCATCGCCCACGTCAAGGCGGCGGGGGAGCGGTGGGACCTGGAGCAGACGACGTCGTTCCTGCTGGTCGCCTCCACGCTGCTCGACCTCAAGGCCGCGCGGCTGCTGCCGCAGGGCGACGTCGAGGACGAGGAGGACCTCGCGCTGCTCGAGGCGCGCGACCTGCTCTTCGCGCGGTTGCTGCAGTACCGCGCCTACAAGCAGGTGGCCGCGGTGCTGGAGCGGCGCATGGTGACCGAGGAGCGCCGGCACCCGCGGGCCGTGGGCCTGGAGGAGCGCTTCGCGACGCTGCTCCCCGAGGTGCTGATCGGACTGGGGCTCGAGGAGTTCGCCGGCCTCGCCGCCCGCGCGCTGGCGCCCAAGCCCGAGCCCCAGCTGGTGCTGCACCACATCCACGCGCCGACGGTGAGCGTGCGCGAGCAGGCCGTGCACGTGCAGGACCGGCTCAAGGAGTCGGGCACGCTGACCTTCCGCGCGCTCGCGGGCGACGCCCCCGACACGATGACCCGGGTGGCCCGCTTCCTGGCGCTGCTCGAGCTCTTCCGCGAGGGCGTGGTCGCCTTCGAGCAGGCCAGCGCCCTGGGCGAGCTCTCGATCCGCTGGACCGGCGACGAGACCACCCAGGTCGACATCGACGACGAGTTCGACGGCGCCCCGCCGCAGCCGTCACCGCAGGAGGACGACGATGACCGAGACGATTGACCACGAGTCCGCCGCCCCCGACGAGGGCGAGTCGCTCGACGTACCGCTGGCGCCGCTCCGGCCCGCGCTGGAGGCCGTGCTCATGGTCGCCGACCAGCCGCTCGACGAGGCGACGCTCGCCAGCGCGGTCGGGCACCCGGTGACCGAGGTGCACGAGGCGCTGGCCGCGCTCGTCGCGGAGTACGACGCCGCCGAGCGCGGCTTCGAGCTGCGCCACGTGGCGGGCGGCTGGCGCTACTACACCCGCGAGGAGCTGGCCCCGGTCGTCGAGCGCTTCGTGCTCGACGGCCAGCAGGCGCGGCTGACGCAGGCCGCGCTGGAGACCCTGGCCGTCGTCGCCTACCAGCAGCCGGTCAGCAGGAGCCGGGTCAGCGCGGTGCGCGGCGTCAACGTCGACGGCGTGATGCGCACCCTGCTCACCCGCGGTCTCGTCGAGGAGGCCGGCACCGACGCCGAGAGCGGCGCGCACCTCTACCGCACCACCAGCTACTTCCTCGAGCGGATCGGGGTGAGCTCGATCGAGGAGCTGCCCGAGCTGGCGCCCTTCCTGCCCGAGCTCGACGAGATGGAGGCCGAGCTGCTGTCGCAGCAGCGCGAGTCCTCCACGGGCCCGTCCGACGAGGCGGGACCGACGGGACCGACGGAGCCGACGGAGCCGCTGGAGCCGACGGAGGAGGACCGGGCGTGAGCCGGGAGGTCGAGGTCGACGAGGAGGGCCTGATCCGGCTGCAGAAGCTGCTGGCGCAGTCGGGGGTCGCGAGCCGCCGCAAGTGCGAGCAGCTGATGCTGGACGGGCTGGTCGAGGTCGACGGCGAGGTGGTCACGCGGCTGGGCACCAAGGTCGACCCGCGGACGGCGGTGATCCGCGTCGACGGGCGCCGGCTGCCCCCGGTCAGCGACCACGTCTACCTGGTGCTCAACAAGCCGCGGGGGGTGGTCTCCACGATGTCCGACCCCGAGGGACGCCGCTCGCTGGGCGAGCTGGTGGCCGAGCGGCCCGAGCGGCTCTTCCACGTCGGGCGCCTCGACACCGACACCGACGGCCTGATCCTGCTCACCAACGACGGTGACTTCGCCCAGCGCCTGGCGCACCCGTCGTACGAGGTCGACAAGACCTACGTCGCGGAGGTCGACGGCGTGCCCGAGCGCGCGACCCTGCAGCGGCTGCGCGAGGGCGTGGAGCTCGACGACGGCCCGGTGCAGGTCTCGCGGGTCAAGGTCGTCACCAGCCAGCGCGAGAAGGCCGTCGTGGAGCTGGTGATCCACGAGGGCCGCAACCGGATCGTGCGCCGGCTGCTGGAGCACGTCGGCCACCCGGTGCGCCGCCTGACCCGCACGGCGATCGGGCCGGTGGTGCTGCGACGGCTGCCACGTGGCGAGATGCGCGAGCTCACCACCGAGGAGCTGGGCGCGCTGCTGGAGGCGGGCGGGCTCTGAGCCGGCCGGTCCCGCTAGGCTCGGCCGTCGGAGGAGCAACGAGGAGGACCTGTGCACGTGCGAGCCGTCCGTGGCGCCACCCAGCTCGACGCCGACGACCGCGACCACATGCTCGACCGCGTCGCGGAGATGGTGCGCAGCGTGATGGAGGCCAACGACCTCGCGGTCCACGACTTCGTGAGCATCATCTTCACCGCGACCTCCGACCTCCACTCGGAGTTCCCGGCGTACGCCGCGCGGCAGCTCGGCTTCGACGACGTGCCGCTGATCTGCGCCCGTGAGCTGGAGATCGAGGGCTCGATGCCGCGCGTGGTGCGGCTGATGGCGCACATCGAGACCCAGCTGGGTCGCGAGGACATCACCCACGTCTACCTGCACGGAGCGGCGGCGCTGCGTCGTGACCTCAACCGCGTGCGCGCGGTGCCCGACGCGTGACGCCGGAGCCCGGCACCGCCCTCACCGGGCCGGTGCACGTCGTCGGCACCGGGCTGCTCGGCACCTCGGTCGCGCTCGCGGCACGCCGCGCGGGACTGGAGGTGTGGCTCAGCGACGCCAGCCCGGAGCACCTGCGCACGGCCAGCGGGCTCGGCGCCGGCACCGCGGCCCCGGCCGAGGGTGTCGCCCAGCTCACCGTGGTGGCCGTGCCGCCCTCGGCCATCGCGGGCGTGGTCGTCGAGGCGCTGCGTCGGGGCGGTGTCGTCACCGACGTGGGGAGCGTCAAGGGGCAGCCGCTGGAGCAGCTCGCCGGGCTGGCCCCCGAGCTGCTGGCGGCGTACGTCGGCAGCCACCCGATGGCGGGCAGCGAGCGGTCGGGTCCGCTGGCGGCGTCGGCGGCGATCTTCGACGGCCGGCCGTGGGCCGTGACGCCGCACGCGAGCAGCGCTCCCGGGGCGACCGCCCTGGTCGAGGCGCTGGCGCGGCTGTGCGGCGCCGAGCCGGTGCGGCTCTCCCCGCACGACCACGACCGTGCCGTCGCGCGGGTCTCCCACGTGCCCCACCTGCTCGCCGTGCTCACCGCCGGGCGGCTGGCCGGCGCCAGCGCCGACCACCTCGCCCTCTCGGGCCAGGGGGTGCGCGACGTGACCCGGGTGGCGGCCAGCGACCCGATGCTGTGGCGGCAGATCCTCGGGGCCAACCGGGTGGCGGTGGCCGAGCTCCTCCGCGACGTGCAGGGCGACCTGGCGAGGCTGCTGGAGGCGGTCACCGGCGGCGACGAGGACGGGGTCGTGGAGATCCTGGCGCGCGGCGTCGCGGGCACCGAGGCGATCCCCGGCAAGCACGGTGGTCCGGTGCTCCCGATGGCCTCGGTGTACGTCGCCGTGCCCGACCACCCGGGCGAGCTGGCGCGGCTCTTCGCCGACGTCGGCCAGATCGGGGTCAACATCGAGGACCTCTACATCGACCACGACCCGGCCCGTCCGGTCGGCCTGGTCGAGGTCGTGGTGCGTGACGACGCCGCGGAGGAGCTGCGCGAGGCGCTCGCCGCGAGGAGCTGGACCATCCACCGGTAGGATCTGCGCGGTCCGCGGGGGCTGGTCGGCGAGGGAGGAATGACGCGTGAGCACGGTCGTGGTGGCGATGGACGGCCCCTCGGGGTCCGGCAAGTCGAGCACCGCCCGGGGGGTGGCGGCCCGGCTCGGGCTGCGCTACCTCGACACCGGGGCCCAGTTCCGCGCGCTCACCGCCTGGATGCTCGACCAGGGCGTCGACACCACCTCGGTGGCCGCCGTCGCGGCGCGCGCCGAGGAGCCCACGCTGGAGTCGGGCACCGACCCCACCGATCCCACGATCGTGGTCGACGGCACCGACGTGGCCGAGCGGATCCGCACCCAGGAGGTCACCGACCACGTCAGCGAGGTCGCCGCCGTGCCCGAGGTGCGGGCCCGGCTGCTGCGGCTGCAGCGGGAGATCATCGGCGAGGGCGGCATCGTCGTCGAGGGCCGCGACATCGGCTCGGTGGTCGCGCCCGACGCGACCCTCAAGCTCTACCTCACCGCCGACCCTGCGGCGCGCGCGCTGCGGCGCACGGCCGAGCGGGGGGCCGACGACGCTGAGTCGGTCGCCGCCACGCAGGTCGACCTGCTGCGCCGCGACGCGCTCGACTCCGGTCGCGCGGCGGCGCCGGCGGTGATGCCCGACGGTGCGCTGCACCTCGACACCACGCCCTACACGCTGGAGGAGGTCGTCGCGCAGGTCGTCGACCTGGTGCACGCGGCCACCGGCTCGTCGTGAGCCACGCCCCGCAGCAGGGCACGACCCTCGACCGCGGGGTCGACGAGGCGCCGCGCACGGCGCTGCTCGTGCACGCCAGGCCGGCGGCGCAGCGGCTGGTGCGCTCGTGGTGGGACGTGGAGGTCCACGGTGCGGAGCACCTCCCGGCCGCCGGTCCCGTCGTGCTCGCGGCCAACCACGTCGGCTGGCTCGACGGCCCACTGCTCGCGATCTGCTCCCCCCGGCCGGTGCACGCGCTGACCAAGGCGGAGATGTTCGTCGGTCCGCTGGGGCCCTTCCTGCTGGCCGCCGGGCAGATCCCGCTGCACCGCGACCGGGTCGACCCGCGCGCGGTGCGCACCGCCCGGGGCGTCCTGGAACAAGACGGCGTGGTCGGGGTGTTCCCCGAGGGCAACCGCGGCGCGGGTGACCTGGTCACCTCGCGCTCGGGAGCGGCGTACCTCGCCCTGGTGAGCGGAGCGCCCGTGGTGCCGGTGGCATTCCTCGGGACCCGCGAGCGTGGCGGGCACGCCGACTCGGTCCCGCCGCGCGGGACGCGGATGGCGATGACCTTCGGCGCTCCGGTGCGGCTGGGACGGGTGCCGTGGCCGCGCACGCAGTCGGCCGTGGCACAGTCGGCCGCACTGGTCACCGCCGCGATCCTCCAGACCATCCGCGAGGCCGAGCACCGCACCGGCCTGCGGCTCCCCGGGCCGCCCGCCCCCCGACCAGACGAGAAGTGAGCATGAGCGAAGACACAGCGACCCCCGACGGGACGCCGGACGGCGTCCGCACCCCGGTGCTGGCGGTCGTCGGCCGTCCGAACGTGGGCAAGTCGACCCTGGGCAACCGGATCATCGGGCGCCGGGAGGCGGTCGTGGAGGACCGCCCCGGGGTGACCCGCGACCGCGTCTCCTACGACGCGGTGTGGAACGGCCGCGCCTTCACCGTCGTCGACACCGGCGGCTGGGACCCCGACGCACGCGGCCTCGCCGAGCGGATCGCTGCCCAGGCCGAGATCGCGGTCACGGCGGCCGACGCCGTGCTCTTCGTCGTCGACGCCGGCGTGGGCATCACCGACGCCGACGAGGCGGTGGTACGGATCCTGCGCGCCTCCGGCCGCCCGGTGGTGCTCGCGGCCAACAAGGTCGACGACGAGCGCGCCGAGGCCGAGGCGTACGGGCTGTGGAACCTCGGGCTGGGGGAGCCGATGCCGGTCTCGGCCCTGCACGGACGCGGCTCCGGCGACCTGCTCGACGCCGTGCTCGAGGCGCTCCCGGAGACGCCGGCGGAGCGCTTCGAGGAGGTGCGCGGCCCTCGCCGCGTCGCCATCGTGGGTCGCCCCAACGTCGGCAAGTCCTCGCTGCTCAACCGGCTGGCGGGGGAGGAGCGCGTCGTGGTCGACGACGCCTCCGGCACCACCGTCGACCCCGTCGACGAGCTGGTCATGCTCGGCGGCAAGCCGTGGCGCTTCGTCGACACCGCCGGCATCCGCAAGCGGGTCAAGCAGGCCTCGGGCCACGAGTACTACGCCTCGCTGCGCACCGAGACCGCCATCGAGCGCGCCGAGGTGGTCGTGCTGATGGTCGACGCCTCGCAGTCGGTCAGCGACCAGGACCTCCGGCTGATCCAGGTGATCCGTGACTCCGGTCGCGCGCTGGTCATCGGCTACAACAAGTGGGACCTCGTCGACGAGGAGCGGCAGTACTACCTCGAGCGCGAGATCGAGCGCGACCTGGTGCAGCTGAAGTGGGCCCCGCGGGTCAACCTGACCGCCCGCACCGGTCGCCACGTCGACCGGCTGGTGCCCGCGCTGGAGCGGGCGCTGGAGGGGTGGGAGACGCGCGTCGGCACCGGCCAGCTCAACAACTTCCTCGGTCGGCTCGTCGCCGAGCACCCGCACCCGGTGCGGGGCGGCAAGCAGCCCAAGATCCTCTTCGGCACCCAGACCGCCGTGGGACCGCCGACCTTCGTGCTCTTCACCTCCGGCAAGCTCGACGACGGCTACCTGCGCTACGTCGAGCGTCGCCTGCGCGAAGACTACGGCTTCGTCGGCACCCCGATCCACCTGACCCAGCGGCCGCGGGAGAAGCGCAAGCGCTGAGCCCGCGAGGCGCTGTCGGCGCGGCGGCGTACGGTGCCGTCGTGGAGCTGGAGTTCAGCGGTGTGATGTTCACCTGGCGCGGGCCGGCGCCCTTCCACTTCGTGGCGCTGCCCGACGACCTCGCCGACGACGTCAGGGCGGAGGCGGGCCACCTCTCCTACGGCTGGGGCATGATCCCGGTGGTCGGCTGGGTCGGCGAGACCCGCTTCACCACCGCGATGTGGCCCAAGGACGACGGCTACTACGTGCCGGTCAAGGACGCCGTGCGCCGCGCCGAGCAGCTCGAGGTCGGCGAGGAGGTGCCGCTGCGCCTGCTCATCGAGGAGTGAGCGCCGGCTCCCGCGCGTCGTCCTCGGCGGTGACCGTGCGCGGCCACCAGAACGCCGGGCCGAGCCTCAGCGCGAGCGCCGGCACCAGCACGGTGCGCACGACCAGGGTGTCGAGCAGGACGCCGAGGCAGATGACGGTGCCGACCTGGGCCAGCACGACCAGCGGCAGCACGCCCAGCACGGCGAAGACCGCCGCCAGCAGGATGCCGGCGCTGGTGATCACCCCTCCGGTCGCGGCCAGCGCGCGCAACATCCCCTCGCGCGGGCCGTGGTGCACAGCCTCCTCGCGGGTCCGTGTGACCAGGAAGATGTTGTAGTCGACCCCCAGCGCGACCAGGAAGAGGAACGACAGCAGCGGCACCGACTGGTCGAGCGCGGAGAAGCCGAAGATCTCGGTGAAGATCCACCAGCTCGCGCCGAGCGCCGCGACGTAGGTGCCGAGCACCGTCAGCACCAGCAGCACCGGGGCGACCAGCGAGCGGAGCAGCAGCACCAGGGCGCCGAGCACGAGGGCGAAGACGAGCGGGAAGATCACCAGCCGGTCGCGTGCCGACGCGTCGGCCAGGTCGACCGACTCCGCGGTGGCGCCGCCGACGTACCACCCGGCGTCGTCGCTGCCGAGCCCCGCGTCGTCGAGGGCGGCGCGCATCCGCTCGACGGTCGCCGCGGCGGCCTCGGAGTCGGGGTCGTCGGCCAGCACGACCTGGAGCTGGGCCCAGTCGTCGTCGCGGGCCCCCTCCCGCACCTCGGCGACGCCGTCGAGCCCGTCGAGCGCCTGCGACGCGCCGTCGGCGTCGCGGGTGAGCACCGAGGCGGGCTGGTTGCTGCCGGCGGGGAAGGACTCGGCCAGGCGCTCGCTGGCGGCGATGGCCTCGGGCTGCTCCAGGAACTGCTCGGCGGTCGGCAGGCCGAGCCGGGTGGGCACGAGGCCGACGGCGAGCACGGCGAGCCCGGCGAGCACCACGCCCGCCCAGGTGGCCGGACGGCGCGCGACCGTGTCGCCGACCCGGCGCCAGATCGAGCGGGTCTGCTCCGACGCGCTCCCGCCGGCGCGCGGCACCCGCGGCCAGAAGACCCACCGACCGAGGCTCACCAGCAGCCCGGGCAGGGCGAGCAGCACGAAGGCCATCGCGACCAGGACGCCGACGGCGCACGCGATGCCGAGACCACGCGTGGTCGGGACGAGCGACAGCGCGAGGCACATCGTGCCGACGAAGACCGTGACCGCGCTGGCGACCACGGCCTCGGAGGCACGCCCGAGGGCGAGCCGCATCGCTTCGTAGCGGTCCTCCTGCAGCCGCAGCTCGTCGCGGTAGCGCGAGATCAGCAGCAGCGCGTAGTTGGTGCCGGCACCGAAGACGAGCACGGAGAGGATGCCGGTGGTCGACTCGTCCCACGGGACCCCCACCCGCTCGAGCACGCGGGTCGCGACGGTGACCGCGGTGCGGTCGGCCACGGCCACCACGAGCAGGGGGACCAGCCACAGCACCGGGCTGCGGTAGGTCACCACCAGGAGGATCGCGACGACGGAGGCGGTCACGCCGAGCAGCCGCACGTCGGCGCCCTCGAAGACGGCGGCGAGGTCGGCCTCGATGCCGGCCGGGCCGGTCACCTGCGCGACGAGACCCTCGGGGAGGGCGTCGTCGAGCTGCTCGCGCAGGGTGGTCACCGCCTCGGCGTTGGCGCTCGAGGAGCTCGCCGTGACCGGTAGCACCGAGATCGCCGCCGTGCCGTCGTCGCTCGGCAGCAGCGGGGGACCGGCCGGCGCCCCGACGTCGGGCACGTCGAGACCCTGGACGGCGCTCGTCGCCTCGGCTAGCCCGCCCTCCCCGAGCTCGCCGTCGTCCTCGCGCGTGACCAGCACCAGCGCGGTGGAGCCGTCGGCCTGCGGGAGCTCCTCGAGCAGCAGTGCGGCCCGGGTGCTGTCGACGTCGCGGGGCAGGGTGTCGTCGACCTGGGCGTCACGGGTCGCCTGGCCCCAGCCGACGATCGCGAGGCCGCCGAGGAGCAGCAGCACCAGACCGAGGGCGAAGGAGGCGCGGTTGACGAGCAACCGGGTCAGGTGGTGCACAGTCGTATGCTCCTGTCGTCTCAGCAACTTTGCTAAGTAGGTGAGTAACCAATTGAGCGAACATAGCAGGTGGGCCGACGACTGGGAGCAGACGTCCTCGCTCCTGGCGCTGCGCGAGCTGCTGCGCCGCGGGGAGCAGGTGGCACCGGCCGTGGCCAACCGCGCCGGGCTCACCCACAACGAGCTGCGCACCCTGGAGCACCTGGTCGACCGGCCCGTCGGGCCGGGAGAGCTGAGCCGGATGCTGGGGGTCAGCTCCGCGGCGTCGTCGGGCATCATCGACCGGCTGGAGGGACGCGGCCACGCCACGCGGGTCAGCGACGAGCGCGACGGCCGGCGCACCTCGGTCACCATCAGCGCGTCGGGGCGCGAGGAGGTGGTCGGGCACCTGATGCCGATGTTCCGGGCGCTCGCCGAGCTCGACGCCGGTCTCACCGACGACGAGCGCGCGGTCGTCACGCGCTACCTGCGGGGGGCGATCGAGGCCATCGGCACGGTCACCTGAGCCGGGGGCCGTCGCTCACTTCACGCCGGAGCGGGCGAAGCCGGCGACGTAGTTGCGCTTCAGCGCGACGAAGACCACCATCAGCGGCACGCTCGCGAGCAGCGCCATCGCCATCAGGCCGCCGTAGTCGGTGTCGAACTGACCCTGCAGGAAGCGCAGGGCGACCGGCAGCGTGTAGAGGTCGGGATCGCGGAGCACGATCAGCGGCCACAGGAAGTCGTTCCACTGCGTCATGAAGGCCAGCAGCGACATCACCGCCACCAGCGGCTTCGCCAGGGGCAGGACGACGTGCCACAGGGTCGCGAGCGTGCCGCACCCGTCCATGCGCGCCGCGTCGAGCAGCTCGTCGGGCACCGAGACGAAGAACTGGCGGGCGAGGAAGACGCCGAGCGCCGTCGAGGCCGAGGGCAGGATGACCGCCCAGAAGAGCCCGACGAGGCCGAGCCGGGCGACCAGCTCGAACTGCGGGATCATCACCGCCTGGGTCGGCACCATGAGTGTGCTCAGCACCAGCACGAAGACGACCGTGCGGCCGCGGAAGCGCAGCTTGGCCAGGGCGAAGCCCGCGGCGAAGTTGACCGTCACCGAGAGCACGGTGGTCAGTCCGGCGACGAGCAGGGCGTTGCCGAACCAGCGCCACACCGGGAAGTCGGAGGCGAGGTCGGTGAAGTTCTCCAGCGTCCACGCAGCGGGCCACAGCCCGGCGCCGCCGTCGAAGAGGAGCTCGCGCGGTGTCAGCGCCACCACGAGCATGGCCCACAGCGGCAGCACGAAGACGGCGCTCACCAGCACGCAGGCGAGCAGCCTGGCCCACCGCGGCATCAGGCGTCCCTCCGTCGCTGCACGACCAGCTGGGCCACGGTGACGAGCAGGGTGAGCACGAAGAGGACCAGGCCGACCGTCGCGCCGTAGCCGAAGTTGCGTGCGGGGCCGAAGCCCTCGTCGTAGGCGTAGGTCACGAGCATCGTGGTGGCGTAGCCCGGACCGCCGTTGGTCATCACGTAGACCACGTCGAAGACCTGGAAGGACCAGATCAGGTTGATCACGACGAGGAAGAAGGTCGTGGGGCGCAGCCAGGGCACGATCACGTGGCGCACCCGAGCGAAGGCGCCCGCACCGTCGACCTCGGCCGCCGCCAGCACGTCGCGGTCGACGTCCTGAAGGGCGGCCAGGTAGACCAGCATGCCGAAGCCGACGCGCGTCCAGAGGGTCATCACCGCCACCGAGAGCATCGCCAGGGTGCCGTCGGTCTGCCAGGAGACCGGGCCCACGCCCAGGTCGCGCAGCACGCCGTTGACGATGCCGACGGACTCGTCGAAGAGCAGCAGCCCCACGAGCGAGGTGACCAGCGTGCTGACGGCGATCGGGAGGTAGACGATGGTGCGGAAGACCGCACGGCCGGGCAGCGCGCGGTCCATCAGCAGGGCCAGGGCGAGCCCCAGGCCGACGCTGAGCGGCACCGTGAGCACGGTGAAGACCGCGGTGTTGGCCAGCGCGCGCCAGAACACCTCGTCGCCGAGCAGCCGCGAGAAGTTGTCGAGCCCGACCCAGCGGCCGGGTCCGAAGGACCGCTTGGCCTGCAGCGACATCACCAGGGCCCAGACCAGGGGCACGAGCAGGAAGACCACGATCAGCAGCAGGTTGGGCGCGAGCAGCGCGTACGCCGGGTTGGCCCGGCGGGTGCGGCTCACGACCCGCTCCGGACGGCGTTGAGCGCGGCGGACTCGTCGACCTGACCGGCCAGCGCGCGCAGCGTCTCGGAGGTGCCGCGGCCCCCGAGGAAGCACAGGTCGAGCTCGTCGGCGAGGGCGTCGTTGACCTCGGCGAAGGTGGGTGTGGTGACGTCGGCGACGTCGCGTGGCTCGATCGTCGTGACCTGGTCGGCGTAGACGCCCATCAGGTCCGCCCCCACGGCGAAGTCGAGGTCGCGCTCGAGCAGCGACGTGCGCGTCGGCAGCAGCACGGAGGCAGCGCAGAAGTCGGCCATCTGCTGCGGGCGCCCCATGAAGTCGAGGAAGTCGGCGGCGAGCTCGGGGTTGGCGGCCTCGCGGTTGGCGACCAGCGCGTTGCCGCCGATCTCGCTGGCGCGGCGTGCGTCGCGCGGCTGGTAGGTGACGGCGTACTCGAAGCGGTCGGCGATGGTCTCGGCGAAGGCGGGCAGCAGGAAGTTGCCGGCGAAGACCATGCCGAGCTGGCCGGAGGTGAAGAGCGAGTCGGCGAAGGTCGCCGCCTTGGGGGACGTCGACGCCGGCACCCAGCCGCGCTCGAAGAAGGAGCGGGTGAAGTCGAGGGCCCGTCGACCAGGCTCGGAGTCGAGCGTCGCCGCGGTGAGGTCCTCGTCGTAGACGTGGCCGCCCGCGGCGAAGAGCCACGTCAGCCAGCGGAAGGCGCCCAGCGCCTGCCAGTTGACCGCGAACGCCGCGCCGCCCTCCGGGGCACGGTCGGTGAGGCGGTCGGCGACCTGGCCGAACTCCTCCCAGCTCCACGCGTCCTGCGGCCGGTCGGGCACCGCGGTGATGCCGGCGTCGCGCAGCACGTCGGGCCGGTAGACCAGGGCGGTGGTGTCGACGTGCTGCGGCACACCGTAGAGCCCGCCGTCGAGGTCGACGGCCTCGCGGAAGGCGGGCGCCACGTCGGCGGCGAGCTCGGCGAGCGCGTCGCTGAGGTCGAGCAGCTGGTCGGTGGCGGCGTAGACGCCCATCGTGGGGTAGTCGACCCGGAAGACGTCGGGCGCGGTGCCGGCGGCCAGGCCGGCGTCGACGCCGGTGGCGGACTCGGCGAAGGGGACCACGGTCAGGTCGATGCTCACCCCGCGCCGCTCCGCCTCGAAGCGCCGGGCGAGCGCGTCGTAGAAGTCCGTCTCGACCGTGGTGCCGTAGACCTGCACGGTGAGCCGGTCGCGGCTGCCCCGCGTCGTCGACACCCGGCGGGTCAGCCCGTCGCACCCGGTGAGGAGAGTTGCCGCCGCGGCGGCGCCCAGCAGTCCGCGGCGTCCCAGGTAGGGACCCGAGGCTGGGCTGGGGGGTGGGCTGTGCACGTCGGGGCTCCTTCGCGGACACCGCGCACGCCGCGGGTCCTGGTCCGTGGTGCCCCTGGCCCACGGCCTCATGCGGCGGGTTGCCGCCGTGCGTGGTGGGCGTCAGGAACGGTGGCAGCGGCCCTCGGCTGCCCGTGCCGACGCTGCCCCGTCAGGGACCTGACCCGTCACGTCGCGGGCCAGGCCCGCTCCTGAGCGAGGTCCGCTCAGCGGCCGTCGTGATCGCGTCGGTGCTTCGAGGTCGAAGCCGTGTGCCGCAGGACTGCTGCTGCCACCGGCTCGTGCACGGCACGTGGCAGCGAGTGGCCCATGCCCCGCACGACGCATATCCGGGCTCCGGGGATGCGAGAGGCGAGGCGGCTGGCCGTCGGTGGAGGCGCGACGGGGTCCTCGGGGGCGTCGATGACCAGGGTCGGCGTGGCGACGAGCGACAGGTCGCGGGCGAGGCCGTCCTGTGCGGCTCGAGCGTGGGCGGTCGCGCCGACCACGGTGCCCCGGTGAGCTGCGACACGACGGTCGAGCTCCTCGTACTCGCCGGCGTCGAACGGGATCGTCGTGCCGTGGAGGACCCTCTGGTGGTCGAGCTGCCACGCCCGCTCGGCCACCACGTCACGCTGCTCACCCATCTCGGACCACAGCTCCAGCAGGTGAGGCGCTGGTCCGGGTGCGCCCTCGTCGTCGATCCCCGCGGTGCCGACCAGCGCCGCGCTGAGCCACCGATCAGGGTGATCGACGA
>JBQGFI010000201.1:0-2155 GCA_052040065.1 Marmoricola sp. | reverse complement strand
CACCGAGCCCACGCACGACCCCTCCGAGGACCTTCCGGGGGGCGGGCGGTGACCCGCGTCGCCGCGTGGGTCGCCGTGCTCGTGGCGGTGCTCGGCACCGTGCTGGCGCTGCAGCCCGCGGCGGCCGCTCGCCTGGAGGTGTCCGCCGCCCCGCTGCAGACCTGGACGCAGGCCGTCAGCCCGAGCCCCGAAGCGCTGGTCGCCGAGACCGACGTGCCGGAGGCCACGCCCGCCACGACCGCGTCGACTCCCGATCCCCAGGCGCCCGGGGTCCCTCCCCCCGCGACGCCGCTCCCGGAGGACGGCGCGGCGGCACCGGGGCCGCCAGCGCCCCCGGCGGGGTCGGTCACCGCGCCTCCCGAGGCCCCCTCCGAGGCCCCGTCGGAGCCCTCGGTGGAGCCCTCCGTCGAGCTCCCCGCCGCCCCCTCCGTCGCGGCACAGGTCGCGGAGACCGCACCCCTCGACTGAGGTCGCCACGCGGTCGCCGCCGCCAGGTCACGCCGAGTTCACCGCGGCGTACGACTCCCGGCGCACGCTGGTGGCATGGCACGACGCACGCTGATCTGGCACCTGGGCCTCGCCGACGCCGCCCGGCCCGTCGTCCCGGCCGGGCTGGAGCGACACGGCGAGGCGCTGCGGGAGCTCGGGGTCGAGGTGGTGGCCGACCGCCGCGAGGCCGAGCTCGCCACCCACGAGCTGCTGCGCACCCACGACGAGGCGGGCCTGAGCCGACGCGACGTCGAGGGGAGGTGGGCCCGGATCGCCGACCGCGTCTGGGCGCACAAGGGCACCTCGCTGCTCTCGACCCCCCAGCTGGGCGCCGCCGACAAGGACCAGCTGCGACTCGCCCTCGACCCGCTCATCGGCGTGGAGGTGCACCTGGTGGTCACCGTCGACCACCTCGCCGACCAGCTCTACGGCGCCTGGGTCGCCGAGCTGCTCCGCGGCAGCCGGAGCGCGGCGCGCAAGCACGCGCGCCGCGTCGGCCTGCCGCTGCGGGAGCCCGGCGCGAGCACGCCCGCCGCTGCTCGCTTCTGGGCCGGTCACGAGCTCGGCTCGCTGCTCGCGCGGTGGGGGTGGACCATGCACGCCGACCGCCTCCACGTGCTCCCGGGTGAGGCGCGGACGCAGTGGTCCGGGCTCCTCGAGCTCGCCGGCCTGGACGCCGGAGCGTTGGCCCCGGTGGTGCCGGCGTACGTCGACCCGGCCTCGGCCGCGCTGCTGCGCGAGGTCAACCGCAGGGTCGACGCGCCGCTGCCGTACGCCGTCCGCGCGGCGCTGCTGGAGGACTGGGCCTCCGACGACCCCACGGCCGGGCCCGCGACGCCCCACGAGGTCCCCGGCTACGCCGCCCTGCTCGACCACTGGAGCACGACCGCCGCGCAGGCGGGTCACGACGTGCGCGGCGACCTGCGGCAGGTCCTGCAGCGGCCGGGCCCCACGACTCCCGCGCCGGGACCGCGCGTGCGGTGGGAGGTCGCGGCCCAGGCGCTCGCCGACACGCTCGCCGACCAGGCCGCGCTGCGCGCGCAGGTGGCCCGGCTCGAGCGCGAGGCCGAGGTGCTCGACCGCAAGCGGCGCACCTGGAAGCGGCGTGCCAAGGCGCAGCCGCCCCTGGTGGCCGCGTCCTGACGGGTCAGCCCAGCGGGTCGACGCGCTCGGCGTACCACTCGACCAGCGGCCGCAGCCGCCGCCAGTCGGCGCGCACCCGGTCGAGCAGCTCGGGGCCGTGGATCACCGGCTCGAAGCCGTAGCTGCGGCCCAGGGCCAGCGACTTGTGCCGCAGCAGCTCGATGCGCGGGTGGTCGGCGGGCCAGCCCCGGGGCGTGGTCTTGAGCCGGTCGCCGGTGCGCTCGAAGCCCTGCCGCTCCAGCCGGGCGAGCAGCCGCTCGAGCTCGCGCCCCGAGTGCGCGGCGTCGACGGCCGCGCGGATCCGCGCCAGGTCGGGCGGGTCGGCGTGGTAGAGCCCGGCGCCGACGCGCACGCCGGGGGCGCTGACCTGGACGTACCACCCCAGCCCGGGCCCGGCGTGGACGACGGCCCCCTGGTGGGTCTTGTACGGCGTCTTGTCCTTGCGGAAGCGGACGTCGCGGTAGGGCCGGAAGATCTTGGCGGCGCCGAACTCCTCGGCCAGCGCCGCGGTGAGCGCCTCCAT
>JBQGFI010000200.1:0-3802 GCA_052040065.1 Marmoricola sp. | reverse complement strand
CCGCCGAAGTTGGTCTCGAAGCCCCAGATCCGCTGCTGCGGGTCGAGCATGGTGTCGCTGTGGCCGTCGGGGTCCTCCAGCTCGACCGACAGGCAGTGCGCCACCACGCGGGCGCCGGGCTTCCAGCGGGTGACGCCGGGGCCGGTGGCCAGCACGACGCCGGAGAGGTCGGAGCCGACGACGTGGTAGGGCAGGTCGTGGCGCTTGGTGAGCTCGGAGAGACGGCCGTAGCGCTCGAGGAAGCCGAAGGTCGAGACCGGCTCGAAGATCGAGGTCCACACGGTGTTGTAGTTGATGGCGCTGGCCATCACGGCCACGAGCGCCTCGCCGGGGCCGAGCTCGGGGAGCGGGACGTCCTCGACGTGGATCGACCGACGGGGGTCCTTCTCCTTGCTGGGGAGGCCCTCGAACATGTCGACCTCGTCCTTGTGCACGGTCGCGGCCCGGTAGTGCTCGGGCACGGGCAGCGCCGCGAAGTCCTCGGCGGCGGTGTCGTCGGCCTGGATGGCGTCAAGGATCTGCTGCACGGCGGCGGCTCCTCCGGAGTCACGGGTGGGCTGAGGTGACCGGGAAGTTACCGGACACTAACCGTGACGCACCCGGCAATGTGCTGGACGTCTCACGGCAGCCGCGAGAACCACCGCAGCGAGAGCCCGGCCGCGAGCAGGCCCAGCAGCAGCGCCAGGGTGGCGACCCAGGTCGTGACCTCGCGCTCCTCGGTGGTCCACCCGATCGCGGAGCCGATGTCGTCGTAGACCTGGCCGAGCTCGTCGCCGCTGCGCGCGGTGTACGCCGCCCCGCCGGCCTGCTCGGCGAGCGCGGCCAGGGACCTCTCGTCGACGGGCACCGGCACCAGCTGGCCCTCGACCTCGACCGCCCCGGAGGGGGTGCCGTAGGCGATGGTGGAGACCGGCACCCCGGCCTCCACCGCGGCGGCGGCCGCCTGCTCGGGGGGGCGCCCGACGGTGTTGGTGCCGTCGGAGAGCAGCACGACGTGGGCCGGCACGTCGTCGCGACCGGTGCGCGCGGCCTGCTGCCGCACCTGGTCGAGCGAGGTGAAGACCCCCTCGCCGATCGCGGTCGACTCCGCGAGGGTGAGGTTCTCCAGCGCCTCGACCGCCTGGCTGCGCTCCGAGCCGGCAGGGGCGACCACCGTCACCTGGCCCGAGAAGGTCACGACGGCCACGGTGAAGCCCTCGGGCAGGTCCTCCACGAAGCGCGTCGCGGCCACGCTCGCGGCCTCGAGCCGGCTGGGGTCGACGTCGGTGGCCTGCATCGAGAGCGAGACGTCGACGGCGACGACGACGGTCGCCGTCTCGCGGGGCACGCGCACGTCGGCGTACGGGCGGGCGACGGCCAGGGCGAGCAGCGCGAACGCCACCAGGAGCAGCGCCGCCGGCACGTGGCGCCGCCACCCGGGGCCGGTCGCGGCGACGCGCTGCAGCATGGGCAGCGAGGCGAAGCGCACGGCGTAGCGGCTGCGGCGCCGCTGCTGCACCAGGTAGGCCACCAGCAGCGCGAAGACGGGCAGCAGCAGGAGCAGCAGCCAGGGGGCGGCGAAGCCGACCGGCGCGCTCACCGGGCGACCCCCGGCGTGCGCCGCCGCGCGCGGGGGCGCTGCAGGAAGCGTGCGAGGTCGGCGACCCAGTCGGTGTCGGTGCGCACGGTGACGTGGTCGGCGCCGGCCGATCGGACCGCGTCGGCGAGCGCGGCGCGGTGCGCCGCCGCCAGCGCGGCGTACTGCTCGCGGACGCGGCGGCTGGAGGTCTGCACCTCCGCGGTGAGGCCCGACTCGGGGTCGACCAGGGTCAGGGGGCCGACGTCGGGCAGAGACACGTCCCGCGGGTCGACCACCTCGACGACCAGCACGGCGTGGCGGTGGGCCAGCCGCCGCAGCGCCGGCTCCCAGGGGAACGGCCGCTCGCTGCGGCCGTCGGGCTCGACGAAGTCGCTGACCACCACGCGCACCCCGGGGCTGCGGTGGCGGCGCTCCAGCAGCGAGAGTGCCTCGGCGAGGTCGACGCTGCTGGGCGCGGGGTCGGTGGCCGGCGGTCGGGCGGTGGTGGCCAGGGCGTGCATCGCGGCCCGGCGCGGCGGCATCGGCGCCGTCCAGGTGATGCCGTCGGGGAGCAGCCGGGCGACGCCGAAGCGGTTGCCCGGGCCGTCGCTGAGCAGGCCGACGGCCCCGGTGACCCAGGCGGCCAGGTCGCGCTTCTCCGACTGCGCGGTGCCGAAGTGCATGCTGGCCGTGTCGTCGACCAGCACCCAGGTCTCGCGCTCGTGCTGCGCGCGGGTGCGCCACACGTGGGGCTCGCTGCTGCGGGCCGTGACGTTCCAGTCGATCCGGCGCACGTCGTCGGCCCCGGGGGCGTAGCGGGCGACCTCCTCGGGCTCGGTGCCGGCCCCGAGCCGGAGTCCCTCCTCACGCCCGTGCAGCCGGCCCGCGAGCCGCCGGTGCACGGCGAGCTCGAGGGAGGCGAAGGCGCGGGCGGCCTCGGCGCGCCGGGAGGCGACGACCATCAGGCGGCACCGCTGGAGGGTCCCGAGGCGTCGTCGGGAGCGACCTGGGGCTGCGGCACCACCGCGAGCACGTGGTCGACGACCTGGCGGGCGTCGATGCCCTCGGCGACGGCGTCGAAGCTGAGCACGAGCCGGTGGGCGAGCACGTCGCCGGCCACGTCGGCGACGTCGCGCGGCAGCACGTAGTCGCGGGAGCGCAGCAGCGCGAGCGCCCGCGCGGCGGCGACGAGGCCGAGGGTGGCGCGCGGGCTGGCGCCGTACTCCACGTGGGGGGCGATGGGGGCCAGGCCGTAGCGGGCCGGCTCGCGGGTGGAGACGACCAGCCGCACGGCGTACTGCGCCACCGCGTGGTGCACGAAGACGTGGTCGGCGGCGCGCTGCAGCGCCAGCACGTCGTCGGTGCCGAGCACCTGCCGGGGTCGCGGGGGGTCGACGCTCATCCGCTGCAGGATGGCCAGCTCCTCCGTCTCGTCGGGGTAGCCGACCACGACCCGCATCAGGAAGCGGTCGCGCTGGGCCTCGGGCAGCTGGTAGACGCCCTCGGACTCGATCGGGTTCTGGGTGGCCAGCACCCAGAAGGGCTGGGGCAGCGGGTAGGTGGTCGAGCCGATGCTCACCTGGCCCTCCGCCATCGCCTCGAGGAGCGCCGACTGCACCTTGGCCGGAGCGCGGTTGATCTCGTCGGCCAGCACCAGGTGGGCGAAGACCGGGCCGAGCTCGACGTCGAAGGACTCCGAGCTGGGGCGCCACACCCGCGTGCCGACGATGTCGCCCGGCATCAGGTCGGGGGTGAACTGCAGCCGGTGGAAGGTGCCGCCGACGGTCTCGGCCAGGGTGCGCACCGCGAGCGTCTTGGCCACGCCGGGCACGCCCTCGAGCAGCAGGTGCCCGCGGGCGAGCAGGCCGACGAGCATCCGCTCGACCATGTGGTCCTGCCCGACCACGACGCGCTTGACCTCGAACATCGCGCGCTCGAGACGGGCCGCGGCGGCAGGGACGTCGGGGTGCTCCTCGGTCACGTGACCTCCTGGGTGTCGGACTCCATGGGAGCACCCCGGTGGTCACCGGCCAAGGCCGCGACCCGGATCGGGCCGTCCTCAGCGCCGACTCACTCCCGTACCCCCGGGACGAACTGGACACTGGCGCGACGAGACCGGCACTGGCGACACGGAATTTCGGCGTGCCAGTGGCGAATTCACCGGCCGGCCGGTGAATTAGGCGCGACGCGCAGGGGCCGCCCGGCGTGGCGGGCAGCGCCGCGGGCGGCGGTCCCGCGTCGGCG
>JBQGFI010000199.1:0-4003 GCA_052040065.1 Marmoricola sp. | reverse complement strand
CGCTCGCCGCCGCGGGTCGCGCCGTGGAGCGCGTGCTGGGTGGTGCGACGTCGATCCGCCGCCGGCTCGAGCGGGCGGGTCTGGCCACCGACGTGGCGCAGTTCCGCGTCGAGCAGGTGCTCTGGGGACTCGCGGGCTTCACGCTGCTCGCGGTGCCCTCCGGGGTGGTCGCGGCGGCGTCGCCGGAGCGCGCCGTACCGCTGATGGTCGTGTGTCTGATCGCATTCGCGCTCGGCGTGCTGCTGCGGGAGAACAGGCTGTCGGCCCAGGTGACCGCCCGGGAGCGCGCGATCCTGCAGGAGTTCCCGACCGTCGCCGAGCTGCTGTCGCTCGCGGTCGCCGCGGGGGAGAGCCCGGTCTCGGCGCTCGACCGCGTGTGCCGACGCAGCCGCGGCGCACTGTCGCAGGAGCTGCGACGCGTGCTCGCCGACGTGCGCACCGGCACCCCGCTCACGCGGGCCTTCGACGAGATGGCCGCCCGCTCCGGCCTCGCCGTGGTCTCGCGCTTCGCCGAGGGCATCGCCGTGGCCGTCGAGCGTGGCACCCCCGTCACCGACGTGCTCCACGCGCAGGCGGGCGACGTGCGCGAGGCCTCGCGCCGCGCGCTGATCGAGTCCGGCGCCCGCCGCGAGGTCCAGATTATGGTCCCCGTGGTCTTCCTGGTGCTCCCCACCGTCGTCGTCTTCGCGGTCTGGCCCGGGCTCGTGGGCCTGCGGCTCGTCGTCCCCTGACCGTCCCACCCCTGGAGGAACCGATGCACCACCTGACCCGACGCCTGCGCGGGACGCGCCCGCGCGACGAGCGCGGTGACGTGCCCGGCTGGGTGCTGATCACCGTGATGACCGCCGGCCTGGTCGCCGGCATCTGGGCGATCGCCGGCAGCCAGCTCGGCGCCATGCTGCGTGCTGCGCTCTCGTCCGTCACCGGCTGAGCGCGACGAGCGCGGCGCCGCGGTCGTCGACTTCGTGCTCGTCAGCCTCGTGCTCCTGCAGCTCGTGCTCGGCCTGCTGCAGGGCGGGCTGGTGCTGCACGTCCGCAACACCCTCGTCGCCGCCGCCACCGAGGGCGCCCGCTACGGCGCCACCGTCGACCGGAGCCCGGCCGACGGGGCTGCCCGCACCCGCACCCCGGTCCGCGAGGCCGTGGCCGACCGCGTCGCGCGGGAGGTGAGCGCGTCGCGCACGACCGTCGACGGCGTGCCGGTCGTCGTGGTGCGCGTGCGGGCGGACGTCCCGCCGCTGGGGCTGTGGGGACCACCCGTGCGGCTCGACGTCGCCGGTCACGCGGTGCAGGAGCCGGACCTGCCGGTGGGGGAGCCGTGAGGCGGGGGGAGCAGGGCACCGCGCTCGTCGAGCTGGTCTGGCTGGCGATCCTGCTGCTGGTGCCGCTGCTGTACGTCGTGCTGACGGCCTTCGAGGCGCAGCGCGAGGCGTACGCCGCGTCGGCCGCGGCGCGCAGCGCCGGCCGTGCCTTCGTCACCGCGCCCGACCAGGGGTCCGCGCACGCGCGGGCGCAGGCGGCGGCGCGGCTGGCCTACGACGACCAGGGCATCGACGACGCGCCGGCGCTGCGGATCACCTGCGACCCGTCCCCGCGCGCCTGCCTGACGCCGGGGTCGGTGGTGCGGGCGGAGGTGCAGTCGAAGGTGACGCTGCCGCTGCTGCCGGCCGTCTTCGGCTCCCAGTCGCCCGGCATCGAGGTCGAGGCCGCGCACGAGGCGCCGTACGGCGAGTTCCGCGAGGCCCGCCCGTGACGCGACAGCCCCGCGACGAGCGCGGGTCGGTGACGCCGCTGATCATCGGCTTCATGCTGGTGGTGGCGCTGCTGGTGGCGGTGGTGGTCGACGCGTCGGCGGCCTACCTGCGCAGCCAGTCGCTGCACGCGACGGCCGACGCCGCGGCGCTGGCCGCGACGCAGGCGCTGCAGGGCGAGCGGGTCTACACCGAGGGGCTCGGGCGCACCGCGGAGCTGGACCCGGGCGCGGCGCGGGCGCACGTGGCGGCGTACGTCGCCTCCAGCGGTGCGCAGCAGCGCTGGCCGGGGCTGGACTGGCGCGTGCGCACCGCGGGCGACACGGTGGTGGTCCGCCTCACCGCCCCCCTCGACCTGCCGTTGCAGGTGCCGGGTGTGGGGGACGGCTGGCGGATCAGCGGTGAGGCTGCCTCGGTCGTCGTGGTCGACGACCGCTGAGCCCCAGGTCGGGCGGTGGGACCAGGCGGGTCAGGCGGCGGGGGAGACGACGATGGCGCCGTCGACGGCCGCGAAGACCTCGGGGGTGATCTCGGTGATGCCGTGGTCGGCGGCGGCGTGGGAGGCCACCGAGGCGAGCAGGGCGTTCTTGTCGGTGTTCTCGAAGCTGCTGGCGCAGCCGGGCATGACGTCGCCACAGGCGAGACGGAAGATCACGATGTACTCCTCAGGTGTTGGTGGTGGGTGAGAGTGGAAGTCGGAGCCAGAAGTGGCCCTGGTGGGCGTCCTGCTCGAGCCCGATGGTGCCGCCGAGCGCGACGGTGAGCGCGCGGGCGAGGTAGAGGCCGATGCTGACGCCGGTGCCGTCGTCGTTGGCGTCGAAGGGCTCGAAGAGCGCCTGCAGCACGGTCGGCTCGATGGGGTCGGCGGTGCGCACGATGCGCAGCTCCAGCCAGGCGCCGTGGTGGGTCGCGGCCAGGTGGCAGGAGGCCGGTGCCGGCGGGAGCTGGGCGGCGTCCCACAGGTCGTGCACGGCACGCGCGGCGAGCTCGGGGTCGGTCACCAGCGCGTGGTCGAGGTCGGCGGCGGCGTGGACCTCGACGCCGGCCAGCGAGGCGATCTCGTCGAGGCTGGTGACCCGTGGGGTCGGCTCGAGGCGGCCGAGCGAGGCAGCAGCGAGGTACTGCACGTCGGAAACGCGCGCGGCCACGTCGCCGAGCGCCGACTCCAGCTTCTCGGCGGTCGACTCCATCATCGACGGCGGCAGGTCTCCGTCGGCGAGCATCGCGGCCCAGCCGCGGGCGACGGCCAGCGGCGTGCGCAGCTCGTGGGCGAAGCCGGCGAGGAAGCGGTCGCGCTGCCGGGCGACGTCGGCCTCGGGGCGGTTGGTCAGCGCCGCGGTGCCGGCGTCGACGAAGGCGCGCATCCAGCGGCGCAGCAGCACCTGCTCCACGCCGGTGCGCAGCGCCACCTCGGGCAGCGGCGTGCCCGACATGACGTCGAGCACGGCGGCGACGCGCGCGTCGGTGGGCGCGGCGGGCTGCGAGGCCACCAGCCCCAGCCGGGGCCCCGAGGAGGTCATGGACACGACAGGAACGGTAGGGAGGCGATCGGCCCGGTTGGGGCGGTTTGGGGCTTTTGGCGAACGTGGTCTAGACCTTGTGGGCACGAGCGGTGTCGTTCGAACACCTGTGCGATCATCGACGTCATGCGAGGCGGGTACGGCGCGGGCGAGCACGGCACCCTGGCCGACCGCGTGGCCGCGACCCAGCGGCGGGCCGCCGCGCCTGCCACGGCACCGGTCACTCCCGCCCGGCACTGCCTGGTCGACGGCGAGCCCAGCCTGCTGGTCGAGTGGACCCGCACCGACCGCGGCTGGGAGGGCCGCGTCGTCTCGGTGATGTGGCTCGACGCCGTC
This sequence comes from Marmoricola sp., assembly GCA_052040065.1. Classification (GTDB taxonomy): domain Bacteria; phylum Actinomycetota; class Actinomycetes; order Propionibacteriales; family Nocardioidaceae; genus Marmoricola. Next base: position 396 of record JBQGFI010000199.1, on the reverse strand, counting down.
GGCTGGGCGACGGTGGAGCGATGGCTGCCTGCGGCGGCCATCCGGCCGGTCACCCAGCCGGTCACGTAGCCTTGTCGGTTGTGGCGGCCACCGACTTCGACTCCGAGATCAAGCAGCTCCAGGCGACGATGAAGACCATCGGGGCCGTGCTCGGCCTCGACGAGCTGCGCCGCGAGATCGCCGACCTCGGCGAGCAGGTCGCCGCGCCCGACCTGTGGGACGACCAGGCCAACGCCCAGAAGGTGACCGGGCGGCTGAGCCACCTCCAGGGCACCATCGAGCGCTACGAGAGCCTCCAGTCGCGCATCGAGGACCTCGGCCTGATGGTCGAGATGGCACAGGAGGAGGGCGACGCCGACACGCTCGCCGACACCGAGGCCGAGCTCGCCCGGATCA
>JBQGFI010000198.1:0-7842 GCA_052040065.1 Marmoricola sp. | reverse complement strand
CGCCGGGCGAGCGCGTCGTCGACGTTGGAGAGCAGCCCGACGCCGCGCACCCGCGGGAGGGCGGCGACCGCACGCACGGCGTCGGCGACGTCGGGCCACAGCGGCCAGTCGCCGACGGCACCGTGGAGCCGGGCCAGGTCGGCCGGCGCGTGCTCGAGGGGCAGCGAGCGGGCGGCGTAGGTCGCGGTGAGCGCGCCGACCGAGACCTCCGCGAAGGTGGTGGGCCAGCGGGCCGTGCGCTGGGCGGCCTTGTTGCGGGCGTCCCAGTCGTCGTACAGCTCGGGGCCGTCGGCGTCCCAGCCGCGCTCGGAGGCCAGCGCCTGCAGCACCGCCGAGGCACCCGTGCGGGAGTCGGTGAGGGCGCTGAAGAGGTCGAAGGTGACGACCAGCGACGCGCCCGGCGGCCCGCTCAGAGGTACATGCCGCCCCGGTTGCCCTGCTGGTCGGCCTCCTCGGCGCCCTGCTGCTGCGGGTGCTGGCCGGGCACGGCGCCCGGCGGCAGCGCGCGCAGCATCTGCACGAGCTGGCCGCGCGCCGCCAACTGCTGGGGGTATATAGCGGTCTCGATGCCGAGGGAGAGACCCTCCAGCCAGCCGACGAGCTGGGCCTGGGCGATCCGGATCTCCGACTCGGTCGGGGTGCCGTCCTCGAAGGGCTTGATCAGCCGGTCGAGCTCCTCGTCGAGCTCGGGCGCCAGCCCGTCCTTGAGCTCGGTGATCGAGGTGTGCACGACGTCGGCGAGGCGCTTGCGTCCGGGCTCGTCGACGGGCGCGGACTTCACCTCCTCGAGCAGCTGCTGCACCATGCGGCCGATCCGCATCACCTTGGCGGGCTGCTCGACGAGGTCGGTCAGCGGGCGGGCGCCCTCCTCGTCGTCGCCGTCGACGGGCGCGACGGGCCGCACGGCGGCGGCCGGCACGGAGACCTGCTGGCCGTCGGGCCCGATCACCACCACGTGGTCGTCGTCAGGACCGGACTGCTCACCGTGCTGCATCGACATGCTCCCGACCCTACTTCCCGGTCGTCAGCACGAGCTTGCCCGTGTGGCTGCCCTCGGCCATCACCGCGTGGGCCCGCGCCACGTCCTCGAGCGGGTAGGTCTCGTGCACGAAGGTGCGCACCTGCCCGTCGGCGACCAGCGGCCAGACGTGCTCCACGACGCCGCGGCACACCGCGGCCTTCTGCTCGGCCGGTCGCGAGCGCAGCGAGGTGGCGATCACGGCGCCGCGCTTGGCGAGCAGCGCCCCGAGGTTGAGCTCGCCCTTGACGCCGCCCTGCATCCCGATCACGACGAGCCGGCCCTCGGTGGCCAGGGCGGCGACGTTGCGGCCGAGGTACGACGCCCCCATGTTGTCGAGGATGACGTCGGCCCCGCCGGCCCCCTTCACCACCTCCACGAAGTCCTCCTCGTGGTAGTCGATGGCGCGCTCGGCACCGAGCGACTCGCAGAAGGCCCGCTTCTCGGCGGTGCCGGCGGTGGTCAGCACCCGGGCGCCCAGGGCCGCACCGAGCTGGACCGCCATGTTGCCGATGCCGCCGGCGCCGCCGTGCACCAGCAGGGTCTCCCCCTGCTGGAGGCCGGCGACCACGAAGACGTTGGACCACACCGTGCAGGCGACCTCGGGCAGCGCGGCGGCCGTCACGAGGTCGACGCCCTCGGGCACCGGCATCAGCTGACCCACGGGCACGACGACCTGCTCGGCGTAGCCGCCCGCCGCGAGCAGCGCGCAGACCTCGTCGCCGACCGCCCAGCCCTCGACGCCGTCGCCGAGGGCCGCCACCCGGCCGGAGCACTCCAGCCCCAGCACGTCGGAGGCGCCCGCGGGCGGCGGGTAGGCGCCCTGGCGCTGCAGCGTGTCGGCGCGGTTGACCGCGCTGGCCACGACCTCCACCAGCACCTCGCCGGGGCCGGGCTCCAGGTCGGGGTGGTCGCTGACGACGAGGGCCTCGGGCCCTCCGGGCTCGGGGGCGGTCACGGCACGCATGCCGCCACCGTATGCCGCCCGGCTACTCCTCCTCGTCGGCCGCCTCGACCTCGACCTCGACATCGGTCTCGGCGTCGGCCTCCGGGTCGTCGTCCTCGTGCGCGAGCTGGTCGGGCGACTTGTCCCAGCGCAGCGCGAGGGCGGTGGCGAGCCCGGCCAGGCGCTCCACCTCCTGCGGCGCACCGCCGGAGGCCGCCGCGGCGTACCCCAGCAGGAAGGTGGAGATCGGCGCCGCCGGTCGCTCGACGTTGTGCGCGGCGTCGCGCGCGAGGTCGAGCACCAGCGCCTCGTCGACCTCGACCTCGATGTCCAGCTCGTCGCACAGCTCGTCGACCCAGTCGTGGAGGTTCACAGGCCCAGTGTTGGCCGCGGGCCGACCGCTCTGCAACCACCCGGGCGGTCGATCAGCGCTGCCACCGCTCCCGGGCCCGCGCGAGGTCCTCCCAGGTGTCGACGTCGTGCGCCTCGTCGCCGACCGCCGCGACCTCCGCGAGGCGCAGCCCGGAGACCAGCCGGTGGAGCGGCAGCCCGTCGCGGTCGCCGGGCGCGGCGGCGAGCAGCGGCGCGCGCCGGTAGGCCGCGCAGAGGTACTGCCGGCGTCCGTCGGCGTCGACCAGCAGCGCCCCGTCGTCGACGACGGCGTCGCGGAGCCGCTGGAGCGTCGGCGGCGTCACGTGGGGCATGTCGACGGCGAGGGCGAGCACCAGCGTGGTGGTGTCGGGCAGCGCCTCGGCGCCGGCGAGCAGCGCCGCCGCCGGCCCCGCACCCGGGGGCTGCTCGCGCACCGTGGTCACGCCCGCCACCGGCTCCCCCACCACGACGTGCGGCCAGGCGGCCACGACGTCGAGCACCCGGTCGAGCAGGGTGCGACCACCGAGGTCGAGCCCCGCCTTGTCGGCGCCGCCCAGCCGTCGTGCGGTGCCACCGGTGAGCACGACGGCACCGAGCTGCTCCATCCGCCGAGTCTGTCACCCTGGACCCATGTCAGCGCCTGCTCCCGCGTCGGACCAGACCCTGCGCGTGCGCCTCGTCCAGCGCGCCTCCGGGCTCGACCCGGAGGCCAACCTCGCCGTGGTCGACGAGGTCGCCTCGCGGTCTCGCGGCGAGAGGCCCCCGCCCGACCTCGTGGTGCTCCCCGAGGCCTTCGCCCGCGACTTCGGCGAGGCGGGCAGCGACCTGGCGCCGTACGCCCAGGGCCTCGACGGACCCTTCGCGCAGCGGCTGAGGCAGCTCAGCGAGACGGGTCCGGCCTGGCTCGGCGGGATGTTCGAGACCGCCGACGACCCGGCCCGGCCGCTCAACACGCTGGTGCTCGCCGCCGCCGGCGCGGTGACGCCCTACCGCAAGATCCACCTCTACGACTCCTTCGGCTACGTGGAGTCCAGGACCGTGAGCCCCGGCCCGCTCGAGCCGGCGCTCGCCGAGGTCTCCGGCTTCCCGCTGGGCCTGATGACCTGCTACGACCTGCGCTTCCCCGAGCTCGCCCGCACCCTCGCCGTGCGCGGCGCCGAGGCCCTCGTCGTGCCGGCCGCCTGGGTGGCCGGGGAGCGCAAGGTCGACCACTGGCGCACGCTGCTGCGCGCCCGGGCGATCGAGAACACGGTGTGGGTGGTCGCCGTCGGCCAGCCCGGCCCCCGCTACACCGGGCACTCCACCGTGATCGCCCCGACCGGCGACGTGGTCGTGGAGGCCGATGACGCGGAGGCCGAGCTCGACGCGGTGCTCGAGCGCGCCGCGGTCGCCGACGTGCGCCGCACCAACCCCTCGCTGAGCAACCGCCGGATGTGACCGTGACGCACGAGGCCACCCCCTCCGGTCTCGCCCGGGTCCGCGACCCGGGGAGCGGACCGGCGGGCGACGCGCTGCCGCCCCCGCGCGCCCACGACCGGCAGCGCAGCCTCCTCGCGGCCGCCTGGACCGTGCTGGCCCTCGCCGCCGCCGTCGCCCTCGCGGTGCTGCGGGTGCGCGCCGAGCCCGGGCTCACGGTGCAGGGCGTCCCGGTCGCGCCCACGCTCGCCGCCGCGCTGACCACCCTGCTCGTCACGGGCCTCGCCTGGCGCACCGGCGGCCGCCCGGTCGTCGCGGCCGTGGTCGGCGGCGTGCTCACCGCCGCCGCCGTCGCGACCGGCTACGACCCGCTGCTGGCAGGTGCCGCCCTGGGATCCGCCGTCGTCGGCGCCGTCCTGGCCGTGCTGCTCACGGTGCCGGCGCGCTCACTGCCAGGCGTGGTGCGCGAGGTCGTGCTGGCGCTGGTGGTCGCGGGCGTCGGCGCCCTCGCCACGTGGGGGTACGCCGCCCCGGTCGACGACGCCCGGCTCTCCTACGTCGCGCTGGGTCTCGCCCTGCTCCTCACCCTGGTCGTGGTGCACCGCCCGGCCGGCGGGGTGCACGCCCTGGGTCGTGCCGGGGTGCTGCTGGTCCTCGGCGGGGTGGCGCTGCTGGCCGCGTCGCTGGCCTACGCGTGGGCGCTGCAGCGCTGGGGCGCCCCGTCGCTGGTCGCCGACGTCGGCGCGCTGCGCGACCGCGCCCAGGACCTCCTCGGCGCGGTCCCGGCGCCGCTGCAGGTGCTCGTCGGCGTCCCGGCCCTCGCCGTGGGGGTGGCGGTGCGCGACCGTCGCCGCCAGGGCTGGTGGGTCTGCGCCTTCGGTGCCACCGCCACCGCCCCGGTCACGGTCGCGCTGGCGACGGGCACCGCGGCGACGACGCTGCTGCTCGCCACGGCGTACGCCGCGCTGCTGGGGCTGCTGCTCGGGCTGCTCGTGCTCGGCCTGCTGCGCCTCGTCGGCCGGACCGGTGCGACGGCGCACCGTCCCGAGCCGTCCCGCGTCCGCGCCCTGCGGTAGCGGCCGTCCGGCCAGCGATACCGTGGCCTGCGAGGCCCTCCTCGGAGGGCCCGGGAGGGGTGCCGGAGTGGCCTATCGGAACCGCCTTGAAAGCGGTCGCTGGCAGTGATGTCAGCCGCGGGTTCGAATCCCGCCCCCTCTGCCGGTCGGGATCGCGGCCGCCGCGTGGACTACCCTCGTGGCGCGATGTCGCACCCTCTCCCCGTCCTGCGTCCGCTGGCCCCCGCGCTGCGTGCCCGGCTGCTCGGCGCCGGCCTCGTCGTCGTCGCCGCCGTGGTGCTGCTCGTCGTGCTGGCGACCTGGCTGCTCTCGCTGCCGGGCGCGGTCGTCACCGTGACGGTGGTCGTCGCCGCGGTGGCGCTGGGCGCCCTGCTCGCGCTGCTGCTGCCGCGCCACTGGGTGGTGCGGCTCGACGACGACGGCTACCGCGTGCGGGTGCTGCGCTCGGCCCGGGCCCGCTCCGCGCGCTGGAGCGAGGTGCTCGACGTGCAGGCCGGCACGGTCGACGGCGTCCGCTGCACGACGCTGCGGCTGCGCGACGGCCGCACCACGACGCTGCCGGTCGACGCCCTCGCCGGCGACCCGACCGAGCTGACCTCGCTGATCGCCGAGCAGCTCGACCGCTCCCGCGGCTACCGCCGGCTGCGCTGAGCCCAGGGCTGCACCCCGCCCCCTGATTCGCCGCAGCCGCGGGTCATGGGTAGCCTGTGCCACGGCTTGGAGGTGTCGCCTAGTCCGGTCTATGGCGCCCGCCTGCTAAGCGGGTTTGGGGCTCCAACCCCATCGAGGGTTCAAATCCCTCCACCTCCGCCAAGCGCCCGTCCCGGTCCTCGGACCGGGACGGGCCACGTCGTCCTGCCCACCCAACTCTGCACGATCGTGCATTGCACAGTCCTGTGCGTGACCCGGGCGGTTCGCCCCTCCCGGCCGGGGGAGCATCTGGGTGCCCCCTAACTCACGAGGAGATCGTCATGAAGATCCGTCGTCTCGCAGCTGCCGCCACCCTCTCGCTCGTCACCGCCGGCGTCGTCGCCGTCGGCGCGACCCCGGCGCAGGCCGACACCGGGTGGGACATCACCCGGACCACCGGCACCTCCGTCGCCGACACCGGGTGGGACATCCCCAAGTAGCCCCTCGTCTCGGGCCGTCAGGATGCCGAGTCGGTCGTGCTCTCGGGGGCCGACTCGGCATCGGCGCGGCCCATCGCCAGGCCGAGCTGGAAGCGCGTCTGCACGTCGTACTCCTCCTTCAGCGCGGCGACGTACGACGCGTAGGTGCGTGTGCTGACGCCCACCCGCTTGGCGCTGGCGGAGTCGCTGTGCCCCTCGGTCAGCATCCGCACGGTGAGCTGCCGCACCTCCTCGGCGATCTCGCTGGAGGCGCGCCGCGTCTCCTTGTCGTAGTCGCGGCCCCGCTCCCAGGAGCGCTCGAAGATGTCGACCAGGTAGTGCACCAGCGCCCGGTCCTGGATCACCACCGCGGTCTGCAGGGTGTCACCGGGGATCAGCGCGATCCGGCGGTCGATCACGATCAGCCGGTTGAAGAACTCGTCGAGGGTGCGGATCTGCGCGCCGTGGGCGCGCATCATCTCCACGTAGTCGCGCATCGCGCGGCTGTGCCTGGCGGTGTGCTGGTAGAGCGTGCGCATCCGCACGCCCCGCTCCAGCGCCCGCAGGTCGCGCACGCTGGACGCCGAGAGCGTCTGCACCCGGCGCGGACCTGACGGCTGCGCGGTGAGCAGCTCCTCGGTGGCGTCGTCGACCGCGGCGGTGAGGAAGCGGTTGATCTGCTCGACGCCACGGATCTGCGTGGCCCCGCCGGACTCCTGCTGGGACGACGCGCGGAAGGTCTGCGCGAGCGCCCCGAAGGTCTCGGCCCAGGCGGTGCTCTCGGAGAGCAGGTCGACGGCCTGCCGACCGAGCGGCACCACCACGCCGGACTGCACCGTCGTGGGGTCGACCGGCACCCACCCGCCCCGCTCCTCGTCGTGCTGGAGCAGCCCGAGGTCGACCAGCGCCCGGAAGCCGTCGTACGCCGCGTGGTCCTCGCGGGTGCGGGGGTCGCCGTCGGCGACCAGACCCTCGCGCGCCGCCTCGGCGTACAGCTGACCGGCGGGGCCCGCCAGGAGCTCGCGGGTGCGCCCCCCGTCCTCAGCGTCCATGGACGCCATCATGGCGGACGTACGCCAGCACCGTCGGTGCGGAGCCGGCACTCACTCGCCGAGGCGCGCCTTCAGGCCGTCGAGCTCGGTCCAGAGCACGGCCGGGAGGTCGTCGCCGAACTTCTCGAACCACTCGGTGATCTGGGGGATCTCCGCGCGCCACTCCTCGACGTCGACCTCGAGCGCCGCCTCGAGCTGCTCGCGCGACATGTCGAGACCCTCGACGTCGAGCGCGTCGGGGGTCGGCACGTGGCCGATCGGGGTCTCGACCGCGGCGGCCTGGCCGTCGATGCGCTCGAGCACCCACTTCAGCACGCGGCTGTTCTCCCCGAAGCCGGGCCACAGGAAGCCGCCCTCGTCGTCGCGGCGGAACCAGTTGACGTAGAAGATCTTCGGCAGCTTGGCGGCGTCGTTGTCCTTGCCGACGTTGATCCAGTGGCTGAAGTAGTCGCCGGCGTTGTAGCCGATGAACGGCAGCATCGCCATCGGGTCGCGGCGCACCACGCCGACCGCGCCGGTGGCCGCGGCGGTGGTCTCGCTGGAGAGCGTCGCGCCGAGGAAGGTGCCGTGGGTCCAGTCGCGGGCCTCGAAGACCAGCGGGACGGTGGTCTTGCGACGGCCGCCGAAGAGGATCGCGTCGATCGGCACACCGCGCGGGTCGTCGTACTCCGGCGCCAGGATCGGGCACTGCTTGATCGGCGTGCAGTAGCGGCTGTTCGGGTGGCTGGAGAGCTCCTCGGACTGCGGGCCCCACGGCTCGCCCTTCCAGGAGGTCGCGCTGGCCGGCGGGTTCTCGAGACCCTCCCACCAGATGTCGCCGTCATCGGTGAGCGCGACGTTGGTGAAGACCGAG
>JBQGFI010000197.1:0-1899 GCA_052040065.1 Marmoricola sp. | reverse complement strand
TCCGGGGCCCGCCCCAGCCCCCGCACCCGCTCCGGCCCCCGCACCCGCTCCGCCCGCCCCGGGGGGCGGCGCCTCGGCGGCGATCGCCTTCGCCCGCGCCCAGATCGGGGAGCCCTACGTGTGGGGAGCGGCGGGTCCCTCCTCGTGGGACTGCTCGGGCCTGACCATGGGCGCCTGGCGGGCCGGCGGCAAGTCGCTGCCCCACTACTCGGTCGCGCAGTACAGCCAGGCGACGCCGATCTCGGCCGGCAGCCTGCAGCCCGGTGACCTCGTGTTCTGGGGGTCCTCCAGCAGCCCGTCGTCGATCTACCACGTCGCGCTCTACGCCGGTAACGGCCAGATCATCCACGCCCCGCGCACCGGCCGCCCGGTGACCGAGGAGTCGATGTACTACTGGATCCCGCCGAACTTCCACGCCCGACCCTGACCGGCGGCTCCATACCCGCGAGTAACCTCGGGGGCATGGCCACCGACACCGCACCTCCCGCCGCATCCCCCTCGTCGTCCGGCTCGTCCGGCTCGCCCGAGGAGCCGCGCCGGGTCGACGGGGTGGCCACGCTCGACGTGGGCGACCTGCGCGCGGTGCTCGACGGCCGCTACGCCGAGGTCCGCGACCTGGTGCGCACCAACCTGGCGGCGTACGCCTCGGTGCTGGAGGAGGCCGAGACCCTCCCGGTCGACGACTACCGCGACCGGGTGCGCGACCTGCTGGTCACCATGGCCTCGACCGGGCAGACCGGCATGGGCTTCCCGGAGGAGTACGGCGGCGGGGGCGACATCGGCGCGTCCGTCGCGGCGTTCGAGACCCTGGCCTACGGCGACCTGTCGCTGCTGGTGAAGGCCGGCGTGCAGTTCGGGCTCTTCGGGGGCGCGATCCTCCAGCTCGGCACGAAGCGCCACCACGACGCCCACCTGCGCGACCTGATCACCGGCCGCACCATGGGCTGCTTCGCCATGACCGAGGTCGGCCACGGCTCCAACGTGCAGGCGCTCGGCACCGTCGCGACCTACGACGCCGGGACCGAGGAGTTCGTGGTCACCACCACCGAGCCCTCGGCCCGCAAGGACTGGATCGGCAACGCCGCCCGCCACGCCGAGCTGGCGGTCGTCTTCGCCCAGCTCGAGGTGGGCGGGGAGCGCCACGGCGTCCACGCCCTCGTCGTACCGCTGCGGCGCGACGGCGAGGTGCTGCCCGGCATCACCGTCGAGGACGACGGGCTGAAGATGGGGCTCAACGGCGTCGACAACGGCCGGATCACCTTCGACGGGGTGCGGGTGCCGCGCGAGAACCTGCTCAACCGGTTCGCCGACGTCACCGAGGACGGCACCTACGAGAGCTCGATCGAGAACCCGAACCGCCGGTTCTTCACGATGCTCGGGACCCTCGTCCAGGGCCGGGTCTGCGTCGGCGGCGCCGGCATCAACGCGGCCAAGGTGGCGCTCGCGATCGCGGTGAAGTACGCCGACCGGCGGCGCCAGTTCGAGGCGACGAACCCGCCGGAGGAGGACCTGCTCCTCGACTACGGCCAGCACCAGCGGCGGCTGCTGCCGCTGCTCGCCCGCACCTACGCGCTCCACTTCGCCCAGGAGGTCGTCGCCGACGAGCTCCACCAGGTCTTCTCCGGCCTCGAGGCGGGGGAGGAGCCGCGCCGCCGGCTGGAGTCGCGGGCGGCCGGCACCAAGGCGCTCGGGACGTGGCACGCGACCCGCACCATCCAGGAGTGCCGCGAGGCGTGCGGCGGGCAGGGCTACCGGGCAGCCAACCGGTTCGCCGCGCTCAAGGCCGACACCGACGTCTTCACCACCTTCGAGGGCGACAACACCGTGCTGCTCCAGCTGGTCGCCAAGGGGCTGCTCACCGACTACGCCGGCGAGTTCGAGGACATGGACCAGTTCGGG
>JBQGFI010000196.1:0-7473 GCA_052040065.1 Marmoricola sp. | reverse complement strand
CGCGGCTCCCGCTTCGTGCGGGCCTTCTTCCTCGTCGTGGTGGGCGCCTTCGTGGTGCGCCTCGGCGGCGAGGTGCTGGGGCTGTGGGGTTGAGCGCGTGGGGTTGACTGGCCTGATGTCGCCCCTCGTGCTCCGGCCGCTCGGGCTGCCCGACCTGCGCCGCTGGGCCGTCGTCGGCGCCGTCGCCCTGGCGCTCCTCGCCGGCTCCGCCTGGATGGTCGCCGACGCGCCGCCGGGGGTGCTCCTGGTCGCGCTCGCGCCGCTGCTCGTGCTGCTGTGGGTGGGCGCGCGCCGCGTGCACCTCGACCCCGAGACCGGCGACCTCACCGTGGCCCGTCTCGGGGTGCGGCGTACGACGCGGCTCGCCGAGGCCGAGTGGGTGCACCTCGCCGACGTCGGCGCCGGATGCATGGCGCTGCTCGTGATGCCGCCGCGCGGCGCCACGCTCCGCGTCGGGGTGCTGGTGGCCGGCCGCTGGGCCGAGGACGGTCGCGACCCCGAGGTGCTGCACCTGCTCGCCACCGCCCTGGAGCGCCACGCCACCACCGACGACCCGCTCGCCGAGGTGCTCCGGCTGCAGGCCGACCACGTGCAGCGCGGTGGCGAGGTCGCCACGTCGCCGCTCGCCGGCGTCGTCCTGCGCCCCCGCTCGCGCCGCCGCTCCGGCGAGGGCAGCAGCTCCGCCCTCGCCCGCCTGCTGGAGTGACCCGTGGCTCCCCGCGGCCATGTAACGCTCCGTTGCTCGTACTGAGTGACCCCTGCTGGGGGTGTAAGTCCGACGAAACGGAGCGTTACATGGGGCGGCGGCGGCGGCTCAGTCGGCGAAGGCGCCGCGGGGGACGACGAGCAGGCTGAGGGCCGCGACGAGGGCGGTGATCGAGCAGATCGCCCAGACCGTGAGGTAGCCCGAGAGGGGGGCGTGGCCGACCTCGGCGCCCTCGAGCGAGCCGGTGGCGGCGAGGGCGATGGCGAAGACCGAGGAGGCGATGGCGCCACCGATCGTCTTGGTGGTGTTGGTCATGCCGGTCACGAAGCCGGTGCGGTCGGCCGGCGCGGCGGCGGCCGCGGCGGCGGGCAGCGCCGCGACGAGCGCGCCGGAGCCGAGCCCGGCGACGGCCATGTTGACCATGGTCTGGGTGGTGGAGTCGTGCAGCGGCAGGAAGAGCCCGTAGCCGAGCGCCACGAGCAGGCAGGCCAGGAGCATCGCGCCGCGGGTGCCGAGGCCACGCGCCACGACCGGCAGCAGCAGCGCCCCGACGAGCAGGGCGACGACGTAGACGCCGATCAGGGTCGAGACGAAGCCGGCGGACGCGCCCAGGCCGTAGCCCGCGACCGCGGGGTCGGTGCGCGCGAAGGTCGACAGCGGGATCTGCGCGCCCAGCACCGAGACGCCGAAGAGGAACGCGGTGAGCTGCACCGGCCACTGGGCGGGCGTGGCGAGCAGGCGTACGTCGACCAGTGGCTCGGGCGTGCGCAGCTGGTGCTGGGCGAAGGGCCACAGCGCCGCGACGCCGAGGGCCAGGACCAGCCACGGCACCGCCGAGCCGGGGCCGAGCACCCGCACCAGGATGAGCCCGGCCATCACCAGGCCCAGGGCCACCGTGACCAGGCCGAAGCCCGCGAGGTCGAGGCGGCCGGTGGCCACCGGCGGCGTGGGTGCCACGCCCCACCAGACGACCACCAGGCAGACGGTCACCGCCACGGCGGGCAGTGCCAGCAGGCCCGTCATGCCGATCGTCTCGACCAGCGCCCCGCTGGTGAGCGCGCCGGCGATCACCCCGGCCTCCAGCGCGGCGACGAGCAGCGCCGCCGACCGCCGGGTGAGGCGGGCCTGCTGCTGGGCGCCGGTCTGCGCCGCGCGCCGGTGCACGATCGCCACCTCCAGCGGCAGCCACACGACGTAGAAGCCCTGCAGCGACCAGGCGACGAGGAAGGTCCAGAAGTCGGGGGCCAGTGCGACCCCCCACGAGGCGGCGGCGGTGACCGCGGTCGAGAGCAGCAGCACCTGCCGGTGGCCCCACAGGTCCCCGAGCCGGGCGAGCAGCGGGACGAGCAGGGCGGAGACGAGCAGCTGCCCGGCCTCGAACCAGTTGACGTCGGCGTCGGCGATGCCGAGGTGGCGGGCGATGTCGGTGAAGATCGGCGTGTAGTAGCCCTGCAGCACGCCGCTCGCGACCTCGACGACGACGAGGAAGCCGACGACGGTGGCGAGCCCGGGCACCACCGCCCGCCCCTGGGCCGTGGTGGTCACAGCTCCTCCAGCAGGCGCTCGTACCAACGCACGCCGTCGAGCCAGTCGGTCACGACGATCCGCTCGTCGGCCCCGTGGATCGACCGGCGCTGCGCCGGGCTCATCCGGAACGGCGCGAAGCGGTAGACCCGCTCGCAGATCGCGGTGAAGAAGCGCGCGTCGGTGGCGGCCATCATCACGTACGGCGTGGGCACGCAGTCCTCGAAGAGCTCGGTGATCACGCGCTCCAGCAGGCGGAAGGCGTCGTCGTCGACCGGCGAGAGGGGGCTCGGCTCGTTGCCGTCGACGACCTCCACGGCGACGGTGTCGTCGGCGATCGCGCGGCGGACGTGGTCGGTGGCCGTGGCGATGGTGTCGCCGGGGAGCAGCCGCAGGTTGAGCCCGGCCGTGGCGCTGGAGGCGATGACGTTGTGGGCCGGCGAGCCGCTCAGCGTCGTCGTGCTCATCGTGGTGCGCACCATCGCTGCCGGCTCGGGACCGGCGAGTGCCAGCGCCCGGGCGACCACGGGTCGCAGCCGTGCCGCGCCGCCGAGCAGCGGTCGCAGCGGGTGGGGGGCGTGCGGGGCCAGGCGCCGCAGCAGCTCGAGCGTCGGCTCGGGGACCCGCACGGGGAAGCGGCGGTGCTCCAGCCGGTGCACCGCGCGGGCGATCCGTGCGGTGGGGCCGCCGGGGGAGGGGATGGAGGAGTGACCGCCCTGGCCCTCGGCGCGCAGCTCCAGCGTGGTGGTGCCCTTCTCGCTCACCCCGACCACGCCGAGCGGACGGCGTACGCCGGGGAAGGCCTCGGCGGCGACCGCGCCACCCTCGTCGAGCACGAACCACGGCGCGACGCCCTGCGCGCGGAGCTCGTCGACGGCCGCCCTCGCGTCGATCCCCGAGACCTCCTCCCGGGCGCCGAAGGAGAGCCACACGTCGCGCGCCGGCCGCACCCCGCGGGCGAGCATCCGCTCGACCGCCGTGCAGACGGCGACCAGCTGTCCCTTGTCGTCGAGAGCGCCACGAGCCCAGACGCAGCGGCCCTCCGGGGCGTCGTGCAGCTCGGCGCCGAAGGGTGGGTGGGTCCACTCGGCCTCCACCACGGGGACCACGTCGAGGTGCGCCATCAGCACGACCGGCGCCGCCTCGGGGTCGGTGCCCGGCCAGTGGTAGAGCAGCGAGTGGTCGCGCACCCGGGTGAGCCCGAGCTGATCGTGGAGCAGCGGGAAGCTCTCGGCCAGCAGCTCCCGGGTGCGGACGAAGGCCGCGGCGTCGATCCGCTCCTCCTCGGGGAAGGACACGGTGGGCACCCGCAGCAGCCGCCGCAGCGCCTCGACCTCGTCGCTTTCTCGGTCGCTGACTGTCACACCCGCAACCTAGTGTCGGTCCTGCGATGAGTCCCGGCCCGACGCCGGGTCGACACGCACAGGTCTGCACCAGGGAACGAGGGCACAGCATGGCGACGGCGATCAGGGCGCGAGGGTTGCGCAAGCGGTACGGCAGCGAGGTGACGGCCCTCGACGGGCTCGACCTCGACGTCGAGGAGGGCACCGTGATGGGGCTCCTCGGTCCCAACGGGGCCGGCAAGACCACGACGGTGCGCGTGCTCACCACGCTGCTGCGGCCCGACGAGGGCAGCGCGGAGGTGGCCGGCATCGACGTGCTCGCCGAGCCCCAGCGGCTGCGGCGCAGCATCGGGGTCTCCGGGCAGTACGCCGCCGTCGACGAGCACCTCACGGCGCGGGAGAACCTCGACATGGTCGGGCGGCTCTACCACCTCGGTCGCGAGCGCAGCCGGCAGCGGGCCGGTGACCTGCTCGCGCGCTTCGACCTCGAGGACGCGGCGGACCGGCAGGTGAAGGGCTTCTCCGGCGGCATGCGGCGCCGTCTCGACCTCGCCGGGGCGCTGGTGGCCGAGCCGCCGGTGCTCTTCCTCGACGAGCCCACCACGGGGCTCGACCCTCGCGGCCGCGCGGGGATGTGGGACGTCATCGAGGACCTCGTGGCGGGCGGCACCACGCTGCTGCTCACCACGCAGTACCTCGAGGAGGCCGACCGCCTCGCCGACCGCATCGCCGTGATCGACCACGGCCGGGTGATCGCGCTCGGCACGGCCGACGAGCTGAAGTCCCAGGTCGGCGGGGAGCGCGTCGAGGTCGTCGTGGCCGACCCGGCCGACCTCGACCGGGCGGCCGCCCACGCGCGCACGCTCGGACCGGGCGAGCCGGTGCTCGACCGCCGCGACGGCCGCGTCACGGTGCCGGTCGACGGGGGCGCGCAGGCCCTGCTCGTGCTGCTGCGGCTGCTCGACCACGAGGGCATCGAGGTGCGCGACGTCGGGCTGCGGCGTCCGACCCTCGACGACGTCTTCCTCCGGCTGACCGGCCACAGCGTCGAGCAGGCCGAGACCCCCGACGAGGAGTCGGGGGACACCGACGAGTCCCCCCAGGAGGTGGCGCGATGAGCGCCGTGACGGAGCTGGCGACCGACACGGTCACCATCACCCAGCGCAACCTGAAGAAGATCCTGCGCGTCCCCGACGTCCTGGTCTTCACGCTGATCTCGCCGATCATGTTCGTGCTGCTCTTCGCCTTCGTCTTCGGCGGGGCGATCGGCGACCAGGGCGGGGTGGGCTACCGCGAGTTCCTGATCGCGGGCATCTTCGCCCAGACGGTCGTCTTCGGCTCGACCTTCACCGGCTTCAGCCTGGCCGAGGACCTGCAGAAGGGCATCGTCGACCGCTTCCGCTCGCTCCCGATGTCGCCGGGCGCGGTCGTCTTCGGTCGCACCCTGGCCGACGTCGGCATCAACGTGCTGAGCCTGATGGTGATGGCGCTGACCGGGCTCCTGGTGGGCTGGCGGATCCGCACCTCGGTGCTCGAGGGGCTCGCCGGCTTCCTGCTGCTGCTCGTCTTCGCCTACGCCATCTCCTGGGTGATGGCCTACGTCGGGCTGCTGGTGCGCACGCCGGAGGTCGTCAACAACGCCTCCTTCATCGTGATCTTCCCGCTCACCTTCAGCGCCAACACCTTCGTGCCCATCGACACGCTCCCGGGGCCGCTGCGGGTCTTCGCGGAGTGGAACCCGGTGTCGTCGGTCACCCAGGCGGCGCGCGAGCTCTTCGGCAACACCGCCCCGGGCGCCCCGGCTCCGGAGGGCTGGGCGCTGCAGCACCCGGTGCTCTACACGCTGCTGTGGGCCGCAGTCATCGTCGCGATCTTCGCCCCGCTGGCGGTCCGGCAGTACCAGCGGGCCGCCAGCCGCTGAGCCGTCGGCCCCACAGACACCGCAGGCCCCGTCCGGAGCGGACGGGGCCTGCGGTGACGTGCGTGTCGAGGAGTCAGAAGACCCGTCGTCGGGTGCCGCCGATGGGCACCAGGTTGAGGATCAGCCCGACGACGATCAGCACGATGCCGATGGTCGTGAGGATCGACTGGGGAAGAACCAGTCCGAGGATGAGCAGGATCAGACCGAGGACGATCATGGTGTCGACTCCTTTGTCGCGGATGGGCGTGCCGGGCCTCCCCGTACCCGTGCCTGATCCGCACAAACCGGGCCGCCTCGAGTCTCGGATCCGAGACGATGAGCACGGGCCCGCGGTGGCCGCGCGCCGCCGTGTCGGGTGGACTGGTGCGGTGAGCCGCTCAGCCGCCCCAGCGCCCCCGGTGCACCACGTCGTCGACCGGTCGGCGACGGCGTCGTGCGGGCGACCCCGCCGCCCCGCCGCTCTCGGGGTGGCCGAGGGTCACGGCGCCGACGGGATCGAACTCGGCGGGCACGCCGAAGGCCTGCCGCAGTGGCGCGACGCGGTCCGGCGCGATCCCGAAGAGGCAGCCCCCAAGTCCCTCGTCGACCGCGGTCTGCAGGATCAGCAGTGCCGCCATCGCGGCGTCGGTGTGCCAGTAGGGCACCGGCCATCGCTCCTCGGCCCGGTCGGTCCAGCCCTTGTCGGGCAGCGCGTAGCGCTCGAGGTATGCCTGCTTGCTCGAGCACGGCACCACCACGACGGGGGCGCGCAGCATCCCCTCGAGCCAGCGGTCGGGGTGCTCGAGGTCCTCGGGCCGGTGCACCGTGGCCTGCCAGAAGCGGCGTACGTCGGCGGCGGTGTCGAGGACCAGGAAGCCCCACCCCTGCGTGAAGCCGGCGCTCGGCGCGCGCACGGCGTGCGCCAGCGCCCGGTCGACGACCGCCCGGTCGACCGGCTCGTCGCGGTAGCGGCGGACCATGCGGCGGCGGCGGACGACCTCGGCGAACTCCATGCGGCCCAGTATCGAGCGCACCACCGGAGGACCCGTGCCTGAGGACTTCGAGCGCATGTGGCAGGCCCTCGCCCCGGTCGGGCGGGCCGTCGGCGGCGGCTACTTCCGGCAGCCGTACGCCGCCGCGGAGCGCGAGCTGCGGGCGTGGTTCGTCGAGCAGTGCGAGGCGCGGGACCTGGTGGTCGAGGCCGACGGTGACGGCAACCTGCTCGGCTGGTGGCTCCCCGCGGGGGCGAGCGGCGAGCGGGCCGTGCTCACCGGCTCCCACCTCGACTCGGTGCTCGACGGTGGCGCGTACGACGGCCCGCTCGGGGTGGTCTCCTCGCTCGCGGCCGTCGACCTGCTGCGCGAGCGGGGCGTGGTGCCCGCGCGCCCGCTGGTGGTGGCCGCCTTCGCCGAGGAGGAGGGCTCCCGCTTCGGGCTGGCCTGCCTGGGGTCCCGCCTGGCGGTCGGCGCGACCGCCCCCGAGACCGCCCGCGAGCTGCGCGACCGCGACGGCGTCGCGCTGCTCGACGCCATGGCCGCGGCCGGCGTCGAGCCGGAGCTGGGGCGCGCCGCCTGGCTCGACCGGGTCGGCTGCGCGGTCGAGCTGCACGTCGAGCAGGGGCGCGACCTGGTGCACCGCGAGCGTGCCGTCGGCCTGGCCTCGGTGATGTGGCCGCACGGCCGCTGGCGCTTCGACTTCGCGGGGGAGGCCAACCACGCCGGCGCGACCCGGATGGAGGACCGGCACGACCCGATGCTGACCTACGCCATGACGGTGCTGGCGGCCAACAAGCAGGCCCGTCTGGCCGACGCGCGCGCCGGCAGCTCCGCCGCGCTGGAGGAGCTGGTCGTGGGGGTCGTCCGCCAGGGGGCCGAGCGGGCCGGGCGCGACGGCACCCGGCTCGAGGTCACCGCCGAGTCGGTCTCGCCCGAGGTCGCCTTCGACGCCGCGCTGACGGCGCGGCTCGCGGGGCTGCTCGACGACGCCCCGGCGATCCCGTC
>JBQGFI010000195.1:0-11735 GCA_052040065.1 Marmoricola sp. | reverse complement strand
GGCGGCGGGGTGGAGCAGCGCCCACTGCAGCGCGAGACGCAGCTGGCGGACCTGGGCCTCCTGCTCGTCCGCGCGGGCCTCGACGAGCACGTCGAGGACCTGTCGCTTCGCGAGGTAGGGACTGGGCTCCATGCATGAATCCTACGGTCATGCAAGTACGAATAGAACGGATGTTCGACATCTGTGGAGAACTTCTGGGTGCGGGTGTCGGGCCCTTCGAGGCTCGCTGGCGCTCGCACCTCAGGGACCCGTTGTCGCTGGCGCTCGCAGCTCAGGGACCCGGGGGACGGTGCGCTCGCACCTCAGGGACGGGGCCGGTGCGCTCGCACGTCAGGGAGCCGGGGCCGCGGGGGTCAGAGGGCGTCGGGGCCCTGCTCCAGGAGGACCTTGAAGGCGGCCTCGTCGAGGGTGGGGACGCCGAGCTGCTCGGCCTTGTCGGCCTTGGAGCCGGCGTTGTCGCCGACGACCACGTAGTCGGTCTTCTTCGACACCGAGCCGGAGGCCTTGCCGCCGCGGCTGATGATGGCCTCCTTGACCGAGTCGCGCGTGAAGTCCTCCAGCGAGCCGGTGGCCACGATGGTGAGGCCTTCGAGGGTGCGGGCGACGGAGGCGTCGCGCTCGTCCTCCATGCTCACCCCGGCGGCGGCCCAGGAGTCGACGACGGCGTTGTGCCAGGCGGCGTCGGGCTCGTCGTCGAAGAAGCGGCGCACGGACGCGGCGATCGTGGGACCGACGCCCTCGGTGTCGGCCAGCAGCTCCTCGGGGGCCTCGCGGATGGCCTGCATCGAGGCGAAGCGGGTGGCCAGCGCGCGGGCGGCGGTGGGGCCGACGTGGCGGATCGAGAGGGCGACCAGGACCCGCCACAGCGGCACGTCGAGGCGCGAGCGCAGGTTGGCCAGCAGCCGCTCACCGTTGGCGGAGAGGACCCGGCCGTCGGTGGCCCGCTCGAGCTCGGTCTTCTTCGCCGCACGGGTGAAGAGCTCGGTGCGGAGCAGCTTGTCCTCGTCGAGGTCGAAGACGTCGCCCTCGTTGGTGATCACGCCGGCGTCGAGGAGCGCGACGGCCGCCTCGTAGCCCATCCCCTCGATGTCGAAGGCGCCCCGTCCGGCGACGTGGAAGATGCGCTCGCGCACCTGGCCGGGGCACGCGGAGTGGTTGGGGCAGCGCAGGTCCTTGTCGCCCTCCTTCTCCTCGCGCAGCTCGGTGCCGCAGGAGGGGCAGTGGGTCGGCATCACCCACGGAGCGAGGCCCTCGGGACGCAGCGCGAGCACCGGCCCGAGGATCTCGGGGATCACGTCGCCGGCCTTGCGCAGGATGACCGTGTCGCCGGGGCGCACGTCCTTGCGCTTGACCTCGTGGGCGTTGTGCAGCGTGGCGTTCTCGACCGTGGAGCCGGCGACCTTGGTCGGCACCATGACGCCGTAGGGCGTCACGCGTCCGGTGCGGCCGACGTTGACCTCGATGGAGAGCAGCTCGGCGTTGACCTCCTCGGGCGGGTACTTGAAGGCGATCGCCCAGCGCGGCGCGCGGCTGGTCGACCCCAGGCGACGCTGCAGGGCGACGTCGTCGACCTTGACCACGACGCCGTCGATCTCGTGCTCGACGTCGTGGCGGTGCTCGCCGTAGTGCTCGATGAACTCCTGCACCGCAGCCAGGCCGTCGACGACCTTGGCGCGGTCGCTGGTGGGCAGCCCCCAGGCGCGGAGCGCGGCGTAGGCCTCCGACTGCGTGGTCGCCTCGAAGCCCCGACGCGCACCGGTGCCGTGGCAGACCATGCCGAGGGCACGGCGGGCCGTGACCCGGGGGTCCTTCTGCCGCAGCGAGCCGGCCGCGGCGTTGCGCGGGTTGGCGAACATCGGCTTGCCGGCCTCGGTCATCTGCTCGTTGAGCTGCTCGAAGGCCCTGACCGGGAGGAAGACCTCGCCCCGCACCTCCAGCAGCGCCGGCACCGGGAAGTCGTCGCTGGCCGCGAGCCGGTGCGGGATCGAGTCGATCGTCTTGACGTTGGGCGTGACGTCCTCGCCGGTGCGGCCGTCGCCCCGGGTCAGGGCGCGGACCAGGCGCCCCTCCTCGTAGAGCAGGTTGATGGCCAGGCCGTCGACCTTCAGCTCGCACAGGTACGCCGCGTCGCTGACACCCTCGCGCGCCAGCCGCCCCGCCCACGCCTCGAGCTCCTCGAGCGAGAAGGCGTTGTCGAGGCTCTGCATGGGCTCGAGGTGGTCGACGGCGGTGAACTCGGTGGACACCGCACCGCCGACCCGCTGGGTCGGCGAGTCGGGGGTGCGCAGGTCGGGCACCTGCTCCTCGAGCTCCTCCAGCCGCCGCATGCGACCGTCGAAGTCGGCGTCGGAGAGGGTGGGGTCGTCGAGCACGTAGTAGCGCCAGCGCGCCTCCTCGACCTCCTCCACCAGGCGGCGGTGCTCCTGCCGCAGCTCGGCGACCGGGTCGGCCTCGGGGGTGGCGTCGGGACTGCTGCTCACGGGCACCATCTTGCCCGCCACCACCGACATCGGCGTCGCGGGCGGGGTACCCCATCCGAGCGCCGCAGGCCGCCGAACCACCGACACCGCCCCCGCAGCCCCGCGAGAGGATCCCTGTGCCCGAGCCCGCCCTGACCAGCTCCACGCCGCCCGAGCGGCCGCGCGGAGCGGTGCTGATGCTGCACGGCGGCAAGCCCCGCGGCACCGAGCCGGTGGGGAGCCGCAGCGCGTCGCGCTGGCGCTCCGACACGATGCGCAAGGTGCTGGAGCCCCGCTTCCGCGACGCCGGCCTGGCGGTGCACCTGCTGAGCTACGCCGTGCGCGGCTGGAACGCCGGCGCCGCGGCGGAGCCCTCCCCGGTGCCCGACGCCCGCTGGGCGCTCGAGCAGCTCGGCCACGCGCACCCCGGGCTGCCGATCGCCCTGCTCGGGCACTCGATGGGCGCCCGCACCGCCGTGCACGTGGCCGACCACCCCGCCGTCGTCGGCGTGGTCGCGCTGGCGCCGTGGTTCGACGCGGGCGACCCCGTGTCGACGCTGCGCGGACGCCACCTGGTCGCGGGCCACGGCAGCCGCGACCGGATCACCTCCGCCCGCCACACCCGCGCCTACGTCGACCGCGCCGCCCGCGTGGCGGCGTCCGCGGAGTTCGTCGACCTCGGCGCGCTCGGCCACTACATGCTCGCGCGGCCCGACCGGTGGAACCGGTTCGCGCTGCGCGCCACCCTCGGCGTGCTCGACGGCTCCTGAGCAGGAGTGACCGGACGGAGCGACCGGGCGGGAATGACCGGGCCCCCGCGACGGTTGGGCCCCTGATGCACGACGCCCGCTCCCCCGCCCGCCTGCCCGTGCTCGTCGGGCTCCTCTTCGGGCTCGCCGGGCTCGGCAGCTCCTCGGCCGCGATCGCGCTCCCGGCCCTGGCCCAGGACCTCGGTGTCAGCACGGGCGTCAGCGCGTGGGCGATCAGCCTCTACGTGCTGATGCTCGCGGTGATGACCGCGCTCTACGGCCGGCTCTCCGACCTGGTGGGGCAACGGCTGCCGCTGGCGGTCGGGGTCTCGCTGATGGCCCTCGGGGCCTTCGCGGGCGCGCTCTCACCCGACTTCGGCGTGCTGCTGGCGGCCCGGCTGCTGCAGGGCGCCGGAGCGGCGGCGGTGCCCACGCTCGGTGTCGCCCTCGTCAGCGCCCGATTCCCCGGAGCGGGCCGCGCGGCCGCCCTGGGCACGGTCGCCGGGCTGGCCGCGGCGCTGAGCTGCCTGGGCCCGCTGGCGGGTGGCCTCGTCGAGGGGCTGCTCGGCTGGCGCGCGGTCGTCGCGCTGCCGGCGCTCGGCCTGCTCCTGCTGCCGCTGCTGTGGCGGCACGTGCCCACCGACGGCACCGGCGCCCGGCTCGACCTGGTCGGCGCCGTGCTGGTCGCCGCGACGGCCGCCGGGGTGGTGCTGCTCGTGCAGTCGCCCTCCACGGGACCTGCCGTCGCCGTGATCGGCGGCGTGCTCGCCGTGCTGGGCGCCCCCGCCGTCTCCGCCTGGGTGCGCCGGCGACCGCACGGATTCCTCCCGGCCGAGGTGATCCGCAACGCGACGGTGGTGCGCAGCGCCCTGGCCGCCGGTGCGGTGCCTGCCGTGTGGTTCGCCCTGCTGATCGCCGTGCCCGCGGTGCTCGTGGCCGACGGCTGGGAGCCCTGGCACGTCGGCGTCGCGCTGCTGCCGAGTGCGGTGACCGGTCTCCTCGCCCCCCGCCTGGCCGGGCCGCTGCTCGAGCGGGTGGGCCCGACCCGGGCGCTCGGTCTCGCCGCCTCCGTCTCCGCCGTCGCGCTGCTCGTCTCGGCGCTGGGAGCCGCGGTGACCTCCGCCACCCTGCTGGTGGCGGCGGTGGTCGCCGTGACCTTCGCGTTCGGGCTCGGGCAGCCCGCCCTCACGGCGGCCGTCGGCGACGCGGTCGACGACGACGTGCGCGGCGTCGCGCTGGGCATCGCGACGCTGTTCTTCCTGGTCGGGGGCGGGGTCGGCTCCGCGGTCGTCGGCGGTCTCGGCGACGTCCTGGGCATCGCGCCGGCACTGGCCATGCTCACCCTGCTGCCGGTGCTGGGGCTGCTGGCCCTGTGGCCGCAGCTGCGTGTGTCACAGTCGACGCAGGGCTGAGCGGCGCCCCTCCCGGGAGGCGTGGCCGAGGTCACCCCCCGCCCCAGGAACGAACCACCCCGCCCGCGACGTCCTACCTGACGCACGACCGTCCCCCACCGTGAAGAGATCATGACCGAGGAAGACGACTCGACCCCCCGCAAGCTGGAGCTCTCCCCCGTCCAGGTCGCGGCCAGCGCGCTGGCGGCGACCTCCGCCGCCTTCGTCGCCTCCTGGGCGGGCACGGCCGGCACCCTGATCGGCGCCGCGCTCGGCAGCGTGATCGCGACGGTGGGCGCCGCGACCTACACCTACTCCCTCACGCGCACCAGCGAGATCGCCAAGCGCACCGCCGCCCAGGTGCGCGAGGGGGCCCTGCTCCCCAACGGCCTGCCCCGGCCCCGCGCGTCACGGGTCGACGAGACCGCCGTGATGCCGCCGGTGGAGGACGCCGACGACCGCCCGCAGGAGGGTGCGGACGTCGCCTGGTGGCGCCGCTTCGACCCGCGCGGCAAGCAGCTCCCCTGGGGGCGCGTGGCGCTGGCGAGCGCGGCGGTGATGCTCGTGACCCTCGCGGTGCTCACGTCCTTCGAGGGCGTCACCGGTCGCTCGGTCTCCGACACGGTCACCGGCGACGACAGCAGCCGCACCACCGTCGGCAACGTCTTCCGCGGCGGTGGCGACACCCGCGACGAGGAGCCGGCGCCGCAGGAGGACGAGCAGCAGCCGGACGACGGCGCGACCCCGACCGAGGAGTCGACCCCGACCGAGGAGCCCACGCCGACGCCGACCACCGAGCCCACCGAGGAGCCCTCGGTCGAGCCGACCCCGACCGTGGAGCCGACCACGCCGGCGCCCACGCCGACCGCGCCGGCTCCGGACGCCGCCGAGCCGACGGAGGCGCCCGGCGCGTCGCCGAGCGTCTCTCCGTCGGCCTGATGGGTCCCAGGTCCGACCCCGGACGGACCCGAGGCTGACCTCAGGCGGTCAGCAGCTCGCCGATCGCCTCGACGAAGGCCGGCAGGTCGTCGGGGTTGCGGCTGGTCACCAGGGTGCCGTCTACGACGACCTCCTCGTCGACCCAGTCGGCACCGGCGTTCTGCAGGTCGATCGCCAGGCTCGGGTAGCTGGTGAGCCGGCGCCCCTCCGCGACACCCGCGGAGACGAGCAGCCACGGACCGTGGCAGATCACGGCCAGCACCTTGTCGTGCTCGAGCGCCTGGCGCGCGATCTCCTGCGCGTCCTCGTCGGTGCGGATGGTGTCGGCGTTGACGGTGCCGCCCGGCACCACGACCGCGTCGACCGAGGCGACGTCGAGGTCGGTGAAGACACCGTCGACCGCGACCTTCTGCGTGGGCTCGGTGTCACCCTCGACGGCCTGGATGGCGTCGTTGCTGGTCGAGTAGACGCGCACCTCGGCGCCGGCGGCCCGCAGCTCGTCGCGCGGGGTGGTCAGCTCGGACTCCTCGAAGTGCGAGGTGGCGATGATGGCGATCTTCTTGCCGGAAAGGTCGGGCACGACCTGCTCCTCTCGATCGGGACGTCTGGACACCCGGGGGTACCCGAGCGCGCCGACGGCACGCGGTCAGCCGACCTCGCCCGCCACCTCGCGCAGCCGTCCCAGCACCGCCCGGGCGTACGCCGCCGACGCCCCCGCGGTGCCGCACGCGGGGGTGAGCACCAGCCGCTCGGCCACCTCCTCGGGGTCGAGGCCGAGCATGTCGAGCCACGAGCGCACCCGGTCGACCACCGAGCGCACCGGCGGGACCTCGTCGGCGACCGCCGGCACCACGCCCAGGTGCACCCGCTCCCCCGCCTCCAGCGCCGTCGCGAGCCCGTCGTACGCCGCGGGCGCGAGCACGGCGAGGTCGACCGAGAGCGCCCCCGCCCCCGCCCCGCGGAGCAGGTCGACCGGCACGTCGGCCGCGCAGCAGTGCACGACCGTCGCGTCGGTCAGCCCGAGCACCCACGAGAGCGTCTCGGAGGCCTCCGGCGGCGCCACGCTGCGGTGCCGACCGAAGCCGGACGCCGTCGGCACCCGGGCCGCCAGGACCGCCGGCAGCGCCGGCTCGTCGACCTGCAGCACCACGGTGGCCCCGGGCAGCCGGCGGCGCACGTCGGCCAGGTGGTCGGCGACGCCGGCCGCCATGGCCTGGGCGAGGTCGCGGCGGGCGCCGTGGTCGGCCAGCACCCGGTCGCCCCGAGGCCGCTCGACGCTCGCGGCCAGGGTCCACGGGCCGGTGACCTGCACCTTGAGCTCGCCGCGGTAGCCCTGCGCCTGCTCCTCGAGCGCGTCGAGGTCCTGCCCGAGGAGCGACCGCGCCCGGCGCTGGTCGAGTCCCGGCTCCGCCGACCCGGTGAGGCGCCACCCCGCCGGCTGCAGGTCGAAGCCCAGCTCGGTGCACAGCGCGGCGGCACGCCCGACCATCGTGGCGCCGGCGCCCCGGGCGGGCAGCTCGGGCAGGTGGGGAAGGCCGGGCGGCTCGCCCAGCTCGCCGAGCACGACGCGGACCGCCTCGACGACGTCGTCGCCGGGCATCGACCCGACGCCGCTGACCCGCGCGCTCACGAGGCCCGCCGCGTCTGCGCGATGGTGGCCGAGCCGAGCACCCGGCTGCCGACGTAGACCACCACGGCCTGACCGGGGGCGATCCCCTCGGCGTGGTCGAGCAGCTCGACCTCGACCTGGTCGCCGGTGGCGTGCACCACGGCGCGCAGCTCGCTGCCGTGGGCGCGCAGCTGCACCGTGCACTCCACGGGGCCTGCCGGGGGCGCGCCGCACCAGCGCGGGCGGATCGCCGTGAGGCCGTCGACGCGCAGCTCCTCGCGGGAGCCGACGGTCACGGTGCCGGAGACCGGCGAGATGTCGAGCACGTAGCGGGGCCGCCCGTCGGGTGCCGGCGTCCCGATCCGCAGGCCGCGGCGCTGACCCACGGTGTAGCGCCACGACCCCTCGTGACGGCCGAGGACGGCGCCGTCGGCGTCGACGAGGTCGCCGCCCGTGTCGACCTCGCGGCCGCTCTCGCGCAGCTTCTCGGCGAGCCAGCCGCCGGTGTCGCCGTCGGCGACGAAGCAGATGTCGTGGCTGTCGGGCTTGTCGGCGACGAGCAGCCCCCGCCGCGCGGCCTCGGCGCGGACCTCGGGCTTGGGGGTGTCGCCGAGCGGGAAGACGGCGTGCACCAGCTGCTCCTGGGTCAGCACGCCGAGCACGTAGCTCTGGTCCTTGGCGAGGTCGTCGGCGCGGTGCAGCTCGACACCGTCGGGCGTCCGGCGCACGGTCGCGTAGTGGCCGGTGGCGACGGCGTCGAAGCCCAGCGCGAGCGCCCGGTCGAGCACGGCGGCGAACTTGATGCGCTCGTTGCAGCGCAGGCAGGGGTTGGGCGTGCGACCCGCGGCGTACTCGTCGAGGAAGTCCTCGACCACGTCGTCGTGGAAGCGCTCGCTGAGGTCCCAGACGTAGAAGGGGATGCCGATCACGTCGGCCGCGCGCCGGGCGTCGTTGGCGTCCTCGATGGTGCAGCACCCCCGCGCCCCCGAGCGGTAGCTCTGCGGGTTGCGCGAGAGTGCGAGGTGGATGCCGGTGACCTCGTGCCCCGCCTCGTGGGCGCGGGCCGCGGCGACCGCGGAGTCCACCCCGCCCGACATCGCGGCGAGGAGGCGCATCAGCCCGCGACCGGCCGCATCGCCAGCGAGGCGCGCCGGGCCCGGTCGACCGCGGGGCCGATGGCCTCGAGCACGGCCTCGACGTCGGCGTCGGTGCTGGTGTGGCCCAGGGAGAAGCGCAGCGACGAACGGGCGGTGGCCTCGTCGTGACCCATCGCCCGCATCACGTGGCTGGCCTGGGGCACGCCGGCGTCGCACGCGGACCCGGTGGAGCACTCGATGCCCCGGGCGTCGAGCAGCATCAGCAGCGAGTCACCCTCGCAGCCGGGGAAGCTCAGGTGCACGCTGCCCGGCAGCCTGTGCGTGGGGCCGGGCTCGAGGTCGCCGTGCGCGACGGCGTCGGGGACCACGCGGCGCACGCCGTCGCGCAGCCGGGCGGCGAGGCGCTCCAGGCGCTCGGCCTGCGCCGCCTGCCGCGCCACGGCCAGCTCGGCCGCGACCGCGAAGCCCGCGATGGCCGGGACGTCGAGCGTGCCGGAGCGGACGTCGCGCTCCTGCCCACCGCCGTGCAGCAGCGGCGTGGGGGCGAGCTCACGGCGCACGAGCAGGGCGCCCACGCCGTGGGGGCCGCCGGCCTTGTGGGCGGTGACGGTGAGGGCGTCGACGCCCGAGCCCGCGAAGTCGAGCGGCAGCTGGCCCAGCGCCTGCACCGCGTCGGTGTGGAGCGGGACGCCGTGCGCGCGCGTGAGCGCCAGCACCTCGGCGACCGGCTGCACGGTGCCGACCTCGTTGTTGGCCCACATCACGCTCGCCAGGGCGACGCTGTCGGGGTCGGCCTCGAGCGTCGCGGCGAAGGCGTCGAGGTCGAGGCGCCCCTGCGCGTCGACGGGCACCAGCTCGACCTCGGCGCCGACCTCGCCCAGCCACGCCAGCGCGTCGAGCACGGCGTGGTGCTCGACGGGGGTGCTGAGCACGCGCACCCGTCGCGCGTCGTCGTGGTGCCGCGACCAGTAGAGGCCCTTGACCGCCAGGTTGTCGGACTCCGTGCCGCCGGAGGTGAAGACCACCTCGCCCGGACGGCAGCCCAGCGCACCCGCGATGCGCTCGCGCGACTCCTCCACCACGCGCCGTGCGGCGCGGCCGGAGGCGTGCAGCGAGGACGCGTTGCCGACCCGGGTCAGCTCGGCGGTCATCGCCGCCGCGGCCTCGGGGTAGAGCGGCGTGGTGGCCGCGTGGTCGAGGTACACGCTCATCGAGTGGAAAGCGTACGCGCCGCCCCCGTCAGGCCTGGTGCCGACCGCGTCGACCGAGGCGCCACAGCGCGCCACCGAGCCCGGCCAGTCCGAGTCCGACCAGCACCATCAGCAGCCCCACCGTCGTGCCCGTCGCCGGGAGCAGGCCGTCGATCCCGGGCGCGGGCCCGCCGTCGTCCTCGGCGGGCTGCGCGGGCCCAGCAGCGTCGAGCTGGCTCCCGAGGACCCCGCTCTCCCCCAGCGACCCGTCGGCACCCTGCTCCTGGGCGGACGCGCGGAGCCCGAAGCCGACCCGGTCGGTCATCGTCTCGTTGGTCGACGACTCCGGCATCGCGAGACGGAGGTCGACGACGGCCTCGGTCCCTGCCGGGACCACCACGGGTGCCGTGGGGGTGGCTGCCCACCCCGCCAGCGCACCGTGGTGGATCACCTCGCCCCGGTGCGTCACCGTGACGACGAGCTGCTCGGAGAGCTCCCCCCTCCCGAGCTCTCCGGAGGCGCCGCAGTCCTCCCGTGGCGACCGGCGCTCCCGGTCGCTGCAGCCCCCCTCGTCGTCGACCAGGTCGACGACCTCGAGCCTGGCCTCGAGCGGCGCGGCCCGGTCGTTGGTCACGACCACGGACGCCGAGGCGTGGCTCCCGGGAGCGAGGTCCGCCGCGACCGGCTGGTCCCCCCACCGCAGCCCCCACCCGGGGTCCTGCGCCGCCGAGGCGGAGCCGCCCGTCGCGAGTGCGACCAGCAGCGCCGCCCCGGCGACCAAGGCCCCGACGGCTCCGACGACGCGCACGGTCAGGCGTTCGGGATCTGCTCGAGGTCGTAGCGGACGTCGAAGCTCGCCGAGTCGGTCTGCACGCGGTCACCCGCCGTGCTGGGCAGGGCCACGACGAACTTGATGCAGGCCTTCTCGCCGTCGCTCAGCTGGCCGATCGCGATCTTGTCGTTGCGGATCGAGCGGAGGCTGACGCCCGACGCGAGCGAGGTGGTGGAGCTGCCGCACTTGCCGTCGACGACCGGAGCCTTGTTGATCGTCACGACCGCGTCGCGCGAGAACTCGCCCTCGGAGCCGGCGACGTCGCAGTCGTCCGCGTCCCGCTCGGTCTGCGAGCCGCAGCCGTTCTCGGCGTCGGCGAGGTCCTCCACGGTCAGGTAGGCCATCGCCTTGTTGATCTTGGCCCCGCCGATGCGACCGGTGATGAGGTTCTCCTGGTCGCCCTTCTCACCGGGGGCGAGCCTCAGGTCGTCGAACTGGAAGGCGTTGCCGCCGCTCGGAGCGTCGGCGAGCGTGATCGCGAGGCTGTCGGCGCCGACGGAGTTGCCCTCCTCGACCGCGTAGTCGGACCACAGCGCGTAGGTGCCACCGCCGGCGGCGATGGCGAGGGCGGCGACGCCGGCGACGCCGGC
This sequence comes from Marmoricola sp., assembly GCA_052040065.1. GTDB lineage: Bacteria > Actinomycetota > Actinomycetes > Propionibacteriales > Nocardioidaceae > Marmoricola. The sequence goes on along the minus strand of JBQGFI010000195.1, from coordinate 879 downwards.
CTTGGCGAACTTGTTCATGGTGATGTCCTCTCGACGGGCGACCAGTCGCGTTGCTGGCTCCGGCCACCGGCTGCGGCCGCGGCTGCACTGTCCGTCGGGCGGCGGTCGCGGGGCATCGTCACGATCGACGAATGCCGGGACGCCCCGGATCATCGGTATTGACGATGTGCCGCCCCCCGCCCGGTGTGAGGGTGGCTCGCATGACCCGCGCCGCGCTCCGCCTCGTCTCCCGGCTGCTCTTCGCCGTGGTGTGCGTGGCCGTGGCCGGCCTCGTGCTGGTGCTCGTGGTGCTCCCCCGCACGCACGGGACCGCGGCCCTGACCGTGCTGTCGGGCAGCATGTCGCCCGACGTGCCCGTCGGCGCCGTGGCCGTGATCCGGCCGGTCGACCCCGCGGAGCTGCGGGTCGGCGACGTCGCCACCTACCAGATCCGCCCCGACGCGCCCGACGTCATCACCCACCGCATCACCGACGTGCGGGAGCAGGGGGGCGAGCTGCTCTTCGAGCTCAAGGGCGACGCCAACCGCGGGCCCGACGACGACCTCGTGCCGGCCGCCGCCATCCGCGGCGAGCTCTGGTTCGACGTGCCGCACCTGGGCACGCTGCGCGACGGCTTCCAGGACAGCCGGGCCCTGGCGACCCTGCTGGCGCTCTCGCTCGGCCTGTACGCCGCGGTCCAGCTCGGGTCCGCGGTGCGCGACCGCCGCCGACGCGACATCACGGCGGCGCCCGACGCCGTCCCGGTCGATGCGTGAGGGCCGGGCGCGGCGGACCGCGCTGGCGGCGGCGTGCGCGATCGGCCTCGCCAGCCTGACCGCCGGCTCCGGCGGCGCCACCCTGGCCGCCTTCACCGACTACGCCGTCGCCGACGTCGTCGCG
>JBQGFI010000194.1:0-7798 GCA_052040065.1 Marmoricola sp. | reverse complement strand
CCGACCGGGAGCCGCGGGTTGAGCGAGGAGCCCGGGTCCTGGAAGACGATGCCGACCTTGTCGCGCAGCGGCTTGAGCGCCCTGCGCTTGGCACCGGCCAGCTGCACGCCCGCGACCTCGAAGCTGCCGCCCGCCACCGGGAGCAGGCCCATCGCGGCGCGCCCGATCGTGGTCTTGCCGGAGCCGGACTCGCCGACCAGGCCCACCACCTCGCCGGGCTGGATCGTCAGCGACACGTCGTCGATCGCACGGAAGACCGGCTGGTTGCCGCGCTTGGGGTACTCGAGCACGATGTTCTCGGCCACGAAGATGGGGCCACGGCCGGCCCGCTCCTCCGCCTTCCCGGGCGTCTTCTCCCAGGTGTCGCCCGTCGCCGCGCCCGTCGTCGTGCCCGTCGTCGTGCCCGTCGTCGTGTCCGTCGTCGTGCCCGCGTCGTCCGGCACGACGCCGGTCACCTTCTCGGCGTCCCCGGACGTGACGGCGCCGAAGTGGGGCACCGAGCCGAGCAGCTGCTGGGTGTAGGGGTGCTGCGGCTGGCCGAAGATCTGCTCGGCGGTGCCGCTCTCGACGATGCGGCCGTGCTGCATCACCAGGATCCGGTCGGCCATGTCGGCGACCACGCCCATGTCGTGGGTGATCAGCACGATGCCGGCGTTGACCCGGTGGCGCAGGTCGCGCATCAGCTTGAGGATCTCGGCCTGCACCGTGACGTCGAGCGCGGTGGTGGGCTCGTCGGCGACGAGCAGCTGCGGCTCGCAGGCGAGCGCCTGGGCGATCATCGCCCGCTGGCGCTGACCGCCCGAGAGCTGGTGCGGGAACGCGTCGAAGCGCCGCTCCGGCTCGGGGATCTCGACCAGGCGCAGCAGCTCGAGCGCGCGCTCCTTGGCCTTCTTGGGGCTCATGTCGAAGTGCGAGCGGAGCGTCTCGACGATCTGGAAGCCGATCGTGTAGACGGGGTTCATCGCCGTCATCGGCTCCTGGAAGATGACGGCGATCTCCTTGCCGCGCACCCGCCGCTGCGCGGCACCGCGCAGGCCGATCAGCTCCTTGCCCCGGAGCCGGGCGCTGCCGGTGGCGCGACCGTTGGTGGGCAGCAGGCCGAGCAGCGACATCGACGACTGGGTCTTGCCCGAGCCGGACTCGCCGACGATCGCCAGCACCTCGCCGGCGTCGACGTAGTAGTCGAGGTTGCGGGCCGCGGGGACCCACTCGCCGTCGACGTAGAAGGCCACGCTGAGGTCCTCGACCTCGAGCAGCGGGGCGTCGCGGTCGAAGCCGTCCTCGGACGCGTCGTCGCGTGCGGCGTGGTCGGGTGTGGTGCTGCTCACTGAGTCACCTCTGGGGTCACCATTCGGGCGGTCGGGGTGGCCGCGACGACGGGCAGGTCTGACAGGCTGGTCGCATGGGAGAGACCGTCGTGCTGCGCTCGCGCGCGGCGCAGGCGCTGGGCGCGACGATGGTCGCGGTGGGCGCGCTCGGCGCCGTCGCGACCGTGGCGGCCGGGTCGGCCGTCACCGTGCGGTACGCCGCGCTGCTGGCGCTCTTCGCGCTGCTGGGCTGGGCGGCCTTCTGGCGCCCGGGCGTCGAGGTCTCCGACGGCGGCGTGCTGGTCGTCAACACGCTGCGCACCGTGCACGTGCCGTGGCCGGCCGTCGACGAGGTGCAGGGCCGCTACGGGCTGCGGCTGGAGACGGCGTACGGCGCGGTGCAGGCCTGGGGCGCGCAGGCACCCTCCGGCACGGCCCGCGCCCGCCGCCAGGAGAGCCACGTGGCGCAGGTGGTGCGTGCCCGCTGGGAGGAGCTGCGCGCGGCCGGCTTCCTCGACGCACGCGTGCTGGAGCGCCCGGACCTGGCCGTCACCTGGCACCGCGGCACCCTCGCTGCCGCCGGCCTGCTCACCCTGGGCGCCGTGGCGGGTCCGGTCCTGCTGACCCTGGGCTGACCCGGGGACCGGTCGGGGCGTCACGACGTCGCCTCCGCGGGGGCCTTCTCGTCCTGCAGCGCCTTGCGCATCTCGCGCTCGGAGGGGATCTTCTTCTGCCGCGGGTCGAAGGCGTCGCGCAGGCCGTCGCCGATGAAGTTGACGGTCAGCGCGATGACGATGATGAAGAGACCGGGCCACCAGAAGAGCCAGGGGCGGGTGGAGAAGGCCGACTGGTACTCGCTGATCATCTGGCCCAGCGACACGTCTGGGCTGCGGATGCCGAAGCCGAGGTAGCTCAGCGCCACCTCCAGCAGCACGGCGGCCGAGGCCAGCAGCGTGGTGTTGACGATGATCACGCCCATGGCGTTGGGGATGATGTGCTTGCGCATGATGCGCACGTCGCTCGCCCCGGCCACCCGGGCGGCGTCCACGAACTCACGCTCCCGCAGCGTGAGGAACTCACCGCGCACCAGCCGGGCCAGGGTCGGCCAGCTCACCGCGCCGAGGGCAAGACCGAGGTAGAGGGTGCCGGACCCGCCCGCGAGCTTCCCGAGCACCGCACCGATGACGATGATCGGGAAGGTCAGGAAGAGGTCGGTGAGCCGCATCAGGGCGTTGTCGGCCGCGCCGCGGTAGAAGCCGGCCAGCGCGCCGACCACGATGCCGACCAGGGCCGCCACGATGCTGATCAGCAGCATGATGTTGATCGAGGTCTGCGTGCCGCGCATGGTGCGCGCGAAGATGTCGCGCCCGATCTCGTCCTGGCCGAAGGGGTGGTCGCCGATCGCGAAACCGGACCCGCCGAGCCAGCCCGGGAGCGACAGCGTCGGGTCGGTGCCGTTCTGCACCGGCAGCGGGGTCGTGGGGTCCCACTTCCACCAGCCGGGCAGCCCGAAGACGCCGATCGAGGTGTAGGCGAGGACCATCAGCGCGACGAGCGTGCCCAGGCCGACGACCGCGCCGCGGTGCCGGAAGAACTTGCGCCGGACGATCTGGCCCTGCGACAGGCCCTCGACCGAGCGCAGCTCGATGGCGTTCTCGTTGGTGTCCCCCGCGGTCCCGGGGGGGTCGGTGGGCAGGCTCATCGCCGGCCTCCTCTCGCGTCGAGGGCGCTCATGCCGCCACCCGGATCCGCGGGTCGAGCACGGCGTAGACGAGGTCGGCGACGAAGTTGGCGAGGACCGCCAGGATGCCGACGATCAGGATGTAGGCCATCACCGGGTCGATCACGTTGTCGGCGAGCGAGGCCGCGAAGAGCCGGCCCATGCCGAACCAGCCGAAGACGGTCTCGGTGATGACCGCGCCGCCGATCAGCGTGATGATGTCGACGGGCACGATCGAGGCCAGCGGCAGCAGCGCGTTGCGGAAGGCGTGGCGCATCACCACGGTGCGCTCGGTCAGGCCCTTCGACCGGGCCGTGCGGATGTAGTCCTGGTTCATCACCTCGAGCATCGAGGCGCGGGTGTAGCGGGTGTAGGTGGCGAAGGAGATCAGCACCAGCGTCGCCGTCGGCAGCACCAGGTGGGTGGCGACGTCGAGGGTCTGGATCCAGAAGTCGCCCTGCAGGTTGGGCGTCACCCGGCCGAGCGGCGCGATCGGCCGCCCGCGGCTCGCGCCGTTGTCGTTGTAGGACTGCCAGCTCTGCAGCAGCCGGTCGACGAAGAGCATCAGCGAGACCGGGACGGCGGTCAGCACCGCGGTGCGGGCCGAGCTGCCGCGGTCGGGGCCGCCCCAGGCGTAGCCGACGCCGGCGGCGACGACCAGCGCCACGACGAAGAGCCCGAGCACCAGCGGCCAGCCGAGGATGCCCGCCGACCGGGCGTACTGCCACACGTAGAGCATCGGGAGCCACAGCACGGCGCCGAGGGCAGCCACGGTCAGCGCGGAGTAGAGCGCCTTCCGGTTGCGCAGGCCCGTGGAGAGGATCGTCATCACGTAGGCCCAGCCCACCGAGCTGAGCGCGATGATGACGATGCCGATCGAGGGGTTGGCGTACCAGTTGGTGAGGTTGAGGTAGGCCAGCAGCACCAGCGTCACGCCGGCGGCGGCCGCGAAGATCTTCGCCCGTCGGGGCCGACTGCCGCCCACGGCGGCCATGACCACGACGCCCACGACCACCGAGATCACGGCCACGGTGACCCAGCCGAGCGTCGAGCTCTCCTGCCCGAGGAAGTTGTTGAAGTTGATGGCCAGGAAGACCTTGGCCAGCACCGCCACCCAGAAGACGGGCAGCGAGTAGAGCAGGAAGGACAGGAAGGTGATCGAGTAGTCGAAGCCGCTGTACTGCCGCAGCGCGCTCACGATGCCGACGAAGGCGCCGAGCACGATGGCGAGCACCGTCGCGACGGTCACCAGCTGGATCGTGGTCAGGATCGCCCCGCCCAGCAGGGCGGTCACCGGCTGGTCGCTCTGCCAGTTGGTGCCGAGGTCGCACTGGCCGTAGAGGCAGCCGCTGGCGCCGCGCAGCCAGTCGAGGTAGCGCACGAGCACCGGGTCGTCGAGCCGCAGCTCGGCGACGCGACGGGCGATCAGCTCCTCGCGGTTGGGCGAGGTGCTGGTGCGCAGGTCGAAGAGGGGGTCGATCGCGATGTCGACCAGGACGTACATGAGCAGCGTCGAGACCAGCACGACGAGCAGCGACATCAGCAGCCGCTTGACGAAGAAGACAACCATGGGGTCAGTACCGCCTGGGCAGGTTCAGCATGCGGAGGGGCCGGGCACGGCACGTGGTGGGCACCGGACGACGGTACCCACCACGTGTGGGGGTTGCCAGGGTCACCGGCCTCCGAGGAGACCGGCGACCCCGGTGAGGGCTCAGCCCTCGGGAACCTCCCAGTTCCAGAATCCGTAGAACATCGTCGGCGCCAGGGTGGCCGGCTCGAGGCCGGTCACGCGGGTCTCGTTGGAGATGTTGGCCGACGGGAACTGGTAGATCGTGAGGCCGATCGCGTCCTCGACGAGCTGCTGCTCGATCTGGACCTGCAGCTCCACCTGGTCCGCCTCCTCGGTCGTGACCACGAGCTCGTCGAAGAGATCGTCGACCTCGGGGTTGCTGTAGCCGTTGAGGTTGTTGATGCCGCCCGTGCCGAAGATGGCCTGGTCGGCGGAGACCGCGGGGGTCGTCGACTGCCAGCCGAAGAAGACCGCGTCGTAGGTGCCGTCGCCGAGCTTGGAGCCCCAGTCGGGGTTCTGCCCGTCGATCAGGTTGAAGCCGGCCTCGCGCAGGGCGGGCTGCATCAGCTGGAAGGTGTTGGCACGACGCACGTTGTCGGCGGCGTACATGACACGGACGTCGATCGGGGTGTCGACCCCGGCCTCCTCCAGCAGCTGCTGCGCGCGCTGCGGGTCGGTCTCGGCGTACTCCGAGGTGCCGTTCTGCGCCACGATCTCGTCGTAGCCCGGCGTGCCCTGGGTCTTCAGGAAGGAGTTGCGGACCTCCGCCTCGGCGTTGATCGGCTGGATCAGCCGCTCGACGATCTCGTTGCGGGGCATCGCCGCGAGGAACGCCTGGCGGACGGCCAGCGCGGTCTCCTCGTCGCCGCCGTAGCTCTCGGGGTCGAAGGGACCACCGTTGTTGAGCACCAGGTCGATGTGCTCGTAGGTGCCCTCGACGCCGGTCTCGATGGCGACGTTGGGCACCTCCTCGGCGGCCTGCGCCACGTCGGTGGTGACCTGCGGCGACATCATGTCGATCTCGCCGTTCTCCAGCGCCTGGACCTGCGCCAGCGGGTCCTCGTTCCAGCGCACCGTGAGCTGGTCGATCGAGGCACCCTGCTCGCCGGCGTAGTCCTCGTTGGCCTCGAGCGTCATGTACTGGTTCTCGACGAACTCGGTCATGACGTAGGCGCCGTTGGAGAGCGCCAGGCCCTCGTCCTCGGGCATCGAGGTGTAGTCGAAGCCGTCGTTCCAGAACTGCGAGATCGGCGCGAGCGCCTCCTCGTCGTTGTTGACGATGGCGTCGATGAGGGCCTGCTTGGCCTCGGCCGGGTCGTCGATGTCGAGCGCGCGCATCGCCACGATGTGCGCGGGCACCGAGACGCTCATGTCGTACTGCCAGTCGGCGAAGGGCTTGTCGTAGACCAGGGTCAGGCCCTGGCCGTCCTCGCTGAGCTCGGGCACCTCGGTGACCAGCTCGAGGCCGGGAGAGGAGGTGTCGAAGAAGACCTGGTTCTCGCGCGGGTCGGCGGCACCGGTGGCCTCGTCGCGACGCACGTCGTCGGTGCTGACGCTGTTGCGCTGGCCGGAGCCCGCGGCCCACCAGAGCAGCAGGTCGGCGGCGTCGACGGGCACGCCGTCGGACCAGGTCATGTCCTCGTTGACGGCGTACTCGACCGTCAGCGGGTCCTCGCTGGTCTGCTCGTAGGTGCCGAAGCTGGTGTCCTGCTGGATGTTGCCCTCGGCGTCGACGTACCAGAACTGCTTGTTCATCAGGTACTTGATGTTGTTGTTCGCCGTGGCGTTGCCGTCCGACGTGTCACCGTTGTACGAGAAGAACGGCTGGTTCCAGCCCAGGTTGAGCGAGGTCGGCTGGTCAGAGCTGCCGCCGTCACCCTCGTCAGCGGCGGGCGCGCCACACGCCGTGCCGATCATGGCGAGCGATGCCACCACGGCACCGATGCCCAACAGACGCTTGTTTCTCACGTGGTCTCCTTCTCGGTGCGGCCCGATGGATGGGGGCCAGCAGTCGACGTCAGTCACGTCCTGACTGATCGCAGCGACCCTAGGCACACCGCTGGGTCCGGGTTAACCCCTGTGACCCGATGTCGACCGGATCGTTACCAAGGCGCGACTTACGCCCCCTCGCGCAGCCCTGCCGTCCGCCGAGGAGGCGTCAGCGCGCGCGGATCTCCGCCCGCGAGACCTCGGCGCGGGCAGGCTTGCGCCGAGCCGGCCCCTGCGGGCACGGCCCTTCCTGACCCGCGCGTACGCCGGGCCTACTCGTCCTGCGCCTCGGCCGCCCTCGGCGCGTCGACGCCGGCCTCCTTGCGCTGCTGCGCCGTGATCGGCGCCGGCGCCTGCGTCAGCGGGTCGAAGCCACCGCCGCTCTTGGGGAAGGCGATCACCTCGCGGATCGAGTCGGTGCCCGAGAGCAGCGCGCAGATCCGGTCCCAGCCGAAGGCGATGCCGCCGTGCGGGGGCGCGCCGTAGGCGAAGGCGTCGAGGAGGAAGCCGAACTTCTCCTGCGCCTCCGCCGCGTCGAGGCCCATCAGCGCGAAGACGCGCTCCTGGACGTCGCGCCGGTGGATCCGGATCGAGCCGCCGCCGATCTCGTTGCCGTTGCAGACGACGTCGTAGGCCCAGGCCAGGGCGTTGCCCGGGTCGGCGTCGAAGGCCGCGGGGTCCTGCGGGCTGGTGAAGGCGTGGTGCACCGCGGTCCACTGGCCGCCGCCGACGGCGACGTCACCCGCGGCCACGGCGTCGGAGGCCGGCTCGAAGAGCGGCGCGTCGACCACCCAGCAGAAGGCCCAGGCGCTCTCGTCGAGCAGGTCGCAGCGCCGGCCGACCTCGAGGCGGGCCGCCCCCAGCAGCGCACGGCTCGACTTGGCGGGCCCGGCGCCGAAGAAGATGCAGTCGCCGGGCTTCGCGCCGACGTGGGCGGCGATGCCCTCGCGCTCGGCGTCGCTGATGTTCTTGGCGACCGGCCCCGCCAGCTCCCCGTCGTCCTTGACCAGCAGGTAGGCCAGGCCGCGGGCGCCGCGCTGCTTGGCCCACTCCTGCCACGCGTCGAGCTGCTTGCGGGGCTGGCTCGCACCGCCCGGCATCACCACCGCGCCGACGTACGGCGCCTGGAAGACGCGGAAGGGCGTCTCGGCGAAGAAGTCGGTGCAGTCGACCAGCTCGAGGTCGAGCCGCAGGTCGGGCTTGTCGGAGCCG
>JBQGFI010000193.1:0-1723 GCA_052040065.1 Marmoricola sp. | reverse complement strand
GCCTGGGCGGAGGGCTGGGTCAAGCCCACCATCCCCACGCACCGCACCGGCAAGCGCGTCGCCGTCGTGGGCAGCGGCCCCGCCGGGCTGGCGGCGGCCCAGCAGCTGACGCGGGCCGGGCACGACGTGGTCGTCCTGGAGCGGGCCGACAAGATCGGCGGCCTGCTGCGCTACGGCATCCCCGAGTTCAAGATGGAGAAGAAGGTCCTCGACCGGCGTCTGGACCAGATGCGCCGCGAGGGCACGGTCTTCCGTGCCGGGGTCCAGGTCGGCGACACCCTGACCGGCGACCAGCTCCGCGAGCGCTACGACGCCGTCGTGCTCGCCATGGGCGCCACCGACGCCCGCGACCTGCAGGTGCCCGGCCGCGACCTCGACGGCATCCACCAGGCGATGGAGTACCTGCCGCAGTCCAACCGCGCCTCGCTCGGCGAGGAGGTCGAGGGGCAGATCCGCGCCGACGGGCTCGACGTGGTCATCATCGGCGGTGGCGACACCGGTGCCGACTGCCTCGGCACCGCGATCCGCCAGGACGCGCGGTCGATCACCCAGCTGGAGATCATGTCGCGCCCCGGCGACGAGCGTCCCGCCAACCAGCCGTGGCCGACCTACCCCATGGTCTACCGCGTCGCCTCGGCGCACGAGGAGGGCGGGGAGCGGGTCTACGCCGTCTCCACCCAGGAGTTCCTCGGCGACGACGACGGCCGGGTGCGGGCGCTGCGCCTGGTCGAGGTGGAGTTCCGCGACGGCAGGCTGCACGAGCTGGAGGGCACCGAGCACGAGATCCCCGCGCAGCTGGTGCTCTTCGCGATGGGCTTCGTGGGCCCGGAGAAGGAGGGCCTGGTCGACCAGCTCGGCGTCGAGCTCGACGAGCGCGGCAACGTCGCGCGCGACAGCGGCTACCAGACCTCCGTCGAGGGTGTCTTCGCCGCCGGTGACGTCGGGCGGGGCCAGTCGCTGATCGTGTGGGCCATCGCCGAGGGCCGCGCCGCCGCCGCCGCGGTCGACGCCTACCTCTCCGGCTCCACCAACCTGCCGGCGCCGATCCCGCCGACGGAGCGACCGCTGACCGCGTGATTCCTTGGATCGTTCCAGGGGCGGCTAGGGTGGGGAACCGTGCGTAGAGCCAAGATCGTCTGCACCCTCGGCCCGTCGACCTCGAGCCTCGAGCGGGTCCGAGAGCTGGTCGCCGCCGGCATGGACGTCGCCCGGATGAACCTCTCCCACGGGAGCCACGAGGACCACGAGGCCGTCTACCGGCACGTGCGCCAGGCCTCCGACGAGTCGGGCCACGGGGTGGGCGTCTTCGTCGACCTCCAGGGCCCCAAGATCCGGCTCGCCACCTTCGCCGAGGGGTCCGCGCGCATCCACGCCGGGCAGTCCTTCACCATCACCACCCGCGAGGTGCCCGGCAACAACGAGATCGCGGGCACGACGTACGCCGGCCTGCCCGGCGACGTGGCCGCGGGCGACCAGATCCTCATCGACGACGGCAAGGTCCGCCTGCGCGTGACCGAGGTCGACGGCGAGGACGTCCACACCACCGTGGTGACGGGCGGCCGGGTCAGCAACCACAAGGGCATCAACCTCCCGGGCGTGCCCGTCAGCGTGCCGGCCATGTCGGAGAAGGACATCGCCGACCTGCGCTGGGGCCTGCGCCTGGGCGTCGACTTCGTGGCGCTCTCCTTCGTCCGCAACGCCCAGGACGCCGAGGACGTCCGCG
>JBQGFI010000192.1:0-6585 GCA_052040065.1 Marmoricola sp. | reverse complement strand
TCGCGCTCGACGCCGAGGGCGACCACCGTCGTCAGCGCCGCCGCGAGGAGGTGCGTCAGCAGCATCCCGAGCGCGGAGTGGGCCGGGCCGGGGGCGGAGGTCAGCAGGAAGGCGCCGTGCCAGACCACCTGGGCGGCCAGCGCCAGCGCGAAGGTCTGCGCGCCGTCGACCGGGCCGCGCAGCAGCAGCCGGCCCAGCACCACCGAGGCGACCAGGGCGAGCACCGCCGCGAGCGGGGCCACGGAGCCCCCGACGGCCGCGTGGGCCAGCACCGCGCCGGCACCGCACACCGCACCAGCTGCCGGGCCGCGGGCGGCGTACGGCAGGGGCGCGGGAGCGCTCGGACGAGTCGGGGCCACGGCCTCGATCGTAGTCGGCGGGCGGGCGCGCCACGGCCCGACCCCGCAGGCTGCGGGGCCGGGCCGTCGGGGTGCTCGGATCAGCGGGCGTAGGTGATCTTGTGGGTGCAGCGCTGGCTGGTGCCGGCCTTCTTCACGGTCATCGTGAAGGTGTCCTTGCCGCGGGTGTTGGGGCGGTTGCGGTCGATCGAGATCTCGCCGTCGCCGTCGGCGCGGTAGGTCTTGTTGACGTAGAGGCGACCCTCGTGGCGCAGTGCGACCTTCCAGCGGTCGCCGGGACGGGCGTCGTCGATGTCGGCGTCGACCTCGAAGCGACCGTCCTCGCGCTCCACCTCCAGCTGGTACTCCGCACCGCTGCAGCGACCCTCGCGCTCCTTGGCGCTGGCGGGACCGGCGGTCATCACGGCCAGCGGACCGGCCACCCGGCCGGCGATGGTGGCGGTGGCGATCGAGCGTCGGAGCGTGGTGGTGGTCATGGGGTCCTCCCGGATCAGGTGGCCGGCTGCCTGCCGGCGTCGATGAGGAGACTCTGTCGGCCGTCGGTGAGGCGCAGGTGAGGTCCGCGTGAGAGAGCCCTCATGCGGGTGGCGTCGTATCCCGCTTGATCGTCCGTTCGGCCGTCCGCCGGTGGAACACACGGAGCCGCCGACGCTCGAGGAACGCCGTCAGCAGGTGCGGCGCGAAGGCCAGGAGGACGAGCAGGAGGCCGACGGATCCGAACTGCCAGGCGTCGTCCCTGGTCGTGCCGGGGGGAGGGTCGCTCCAGCCCAGGCCCCCGCCGAGGGCCATCAACAGACCTGTCACGCCGGTGAGGTACGACCAGGTCCTCGTGGCGACCCGACGCCAGCGCGAGGAGGCGTAGGCGGGCACCACGAGCCGGTCCCCGACGAGCGACCGGAGGTCCTGCACCACGTACTCAGGCAGGCCGAGCACCGTCCCGAACCGCCGGTCCCGGCCGTCGACCAGTCGCGCCGAGACTCGCGACCCCCACGCGAGCGCCCGAGGCCTGAGGTGGAGCGAGACGACGTCGTCCCAGTCGTGACTCTCGACCTCGGGGCCCGTTCGCCCCTCGTCGACGGCACGGAGGCACGGGTCCGACTCGGGGTCGTGGCCGTCCCAGAGCTCCCTGACGGCGCGGAACTGGCTGACACCCCGGGGGAACACGTGCAGCGCCCTCGTCGCGACCACCATGCGCCGCCGCCTCACCCCGGCCACGACGTCGAAGGCCCACAGCGCGCGATCGGGCTCCGCCGGTGCCCCCTCCCCCAGCCACAGGGGAACGCTGGGGTCGACACCCTCCGAGCGCAGCCACGCGGGCAGCGTCGTGAGGTCGACGGCGCCGGCGAGCGACAGCTCCTCACCCGTGGGTCGCTGCAGCACCGCGCCTCGCGGCCACTCCCAGGTGGGCACGGCGAGTCCGGCGTCCACCAGGCAGAGGGCAGCCACCGCCCGGGCGACGGCGGGGCCGGGACCCGACTCCCCCGCCTCACACTGCGGATCGACCTCCACCGCCCAGTCGCGCTGTCGGCCACGCACGGCCCACGCCAGGGCGTCCGGGCTCGCCGGCACGGGGTGGCCGACGACCCGGACGAGGGCGGCGACGGCGTCGCTGGCCACCGCCCGCCACGTGGTGACCTCCACCAGTGACGGGTGCTCCTCCCACGAGATCGCGGTACCTGCCGGGCGGGACCCGCCGTAGAGCTGCTCGGCGACGAGCTGCTCCCGCTCGGCAAGGGGCCAGCGGTCCCACACGTCGGGATCCTCGGCCGATCGCCGGGACGGCGGGACCACCCCGGCGAGCTCGCACGAGCCCAGGAAGACGCGCAGCCCCGAGAACGGGTCGTGGTGCCAGCGCCCGACCAGGAGCGCCGGCGCGAGCCACGCCTCGCACAGGTGGTCCCACGCCTCCGTCACGACCTCGAGACGCTCCTCCAGCGCCTCCCACGCCGTCTCCGACGCCCGTGACTCGTCGGCCAGGGCGGCCCGCGCCCGGTGGACCCGCACCAAGGGCTGCTCCAGGCAGAGCCGGAGGAACCAGCGCGCAAGTCGACCATCTGGACGTGACCACAGCCCCCGTCCGATGTCGCCGTGCACCAGTCGCCCGACCAGCACGTGCGTCCTGTCGGCCCGTCGCTGCCGGTCCACGTCGCGGACCAGCAGCGCGAGCTCGGCCTCGCTCAGTCCGGCGAGCACCGGCATGCCGAGCACGAGGAGGTCGTCGTGGACGACCAGTCGGACGCCGTTCTCGTGGCTCAGGCGGACCTGTGGCCGCCACCCGGTGCACGCGTGCACCCAGTCACGGAGCTCTGAATCAGCGTCGGCATCCAGTGGAGTCGTGGCGATCGGTCTCGGTCTGAGCGGCAGCAGCTGGTAGAGCAGGTAGAGGGGGACCGCGACGAAGTACAGGCTCATCACGCTGACCCAGCCCGGCTGTCCCGCGTGCTGCCACACCAGGAGAACCAGAGCCGTCGCGAGGACGAGGAGCGCCACCACGACCGCGAGGGCCAGCAGCCATCGGGTGACCAGCCTCCTCGCCGCCTGACGCCACGCGCGTTCCACGTCGGTCGGGCGCACGCGCGTGCTGTCGGTGGTGCTCACCGAGCCTATTGTCCGGATTGGGACTTTTCTCCGCAGCGGAACGCCGCCAAGGCGCTCCACCCGTCCTCGTCACATCAGCGACGACGCCAGCCGGCAGACGTTGTCGAGGTAGCGCTTGCGCAGCGGCTGGCCGCGCCACTCCTCCAGGGTGAGCTCGCGGCTGATCGCGAGGTACTCCGCGTCGCTGTCCTGCAGCCGCTCGACCAGGTCGCCCCCGAAGCCGAGCAGCATCACCTCGTAGTTCAGCGCGTAGGAGCGGTAGTCCATGTTGGAGGAGCCGATCGCGCCGACCACCCCGTCGACGGTGAGGTACTTGGCGTGCAGCACCAGCGGCGCCGGGTAGAGGTGGAGGCGGACGCCGGCCTCGAGCAGCGCGGTGTAGTAGGAGCGCTGGGCGTGGCCGACGACGAACTGGTCGGCCTCCTCCCCCACGAAGAGGTCGACCCGCACCCCGCGGTACGCCGCGCTCGTGATCGCCGTCAGCAGCGCCTGGTCCGGCACGAAGTAGGGGCTGGTGATCGAGAGCGAGCGGGTCGCGAGGTGCGCGAGCGCGGTGAACATGCGCAGGTTGGGCTCGGTCGGGAAGCCCGGTCCCGACGGCACCACCTGCATCGCGTTGTTGCGTCCCCCCGGCAGCAGCGGCCGCTGCTCGGCGAGGAAGCGGTCGGGGTCGAGCCGCTCCCCCGTCTCGACGTACCAGTCGGTGGCGAAGACCGCCTCGACGGCGACGACGGCGTCGCCGCTGAGCTGCATCGTCAGGTCCTTCCACAGCCGGCCGGCGCGGGCGTTCTTGACGCTGCCGTACGCCGGGTCGATCAGGTTGTGCGACCCGAGGAAGGCCCGCTCCCCGTCGACGACGAGCAGCTTGCGGTGGTTGCGCAGGTCCGGGCGGCGCCACTGGCCGCGGAAGGGCTGGATCGGCATCAGCAGGTGCCAGTCGATGTCGGCCGCGGTGAGCCGACGCTGGAGGTCCTTGAAGCCGTCGTAGGCCCGCGAGCCGAGGTGGTCGAGCAGCAGCCGCACCTCCACCCCGCGGGCGCGGGCCTCGACCAGGGCACGGAAGAACGGGTCGGTCGTCTCGTCCCAGCTCATGATGTAGAACTCCACGTGCACGAAGCGCCGCGCTCCCGAGACCGCCTCCGCCATCGCCGCGAACGCCGCGTCGGTCTCGCCGTACATGCCCTCGTCGGCCCCGGTGACGCACGGCAGCCCGGTCAGGCTGCGGTTCATCCGGATCACCGACTCCAGGCCCGGTCCGGGTGCGGCGCCGTCGGGCACGGTCGGCAGCATGTGGGTGTGGGCGGCGAGCAGCTCGTTGGCCTGCGCCTGGACGTCGTGCCGGCGACCCCGCACGTAGGGGCTGCCGATGAGCAGGTAGAGCGGCAGGCCGATCACCGGGATGAAGAAGATCGCCAGCAGCCAGGCCGTCGACGAGCCGGGGTTGCGGCCCTCCGGCACGGTGCCGAGCGCCCCCAGCTTGACGACGTACTCGGTCAGCAGCAGCAGGGCACCCAGCAGGCTGACGACGTCCATGGCTGGAGCGTAGGGACTCCGGGCGCCCGGCGGGATGATCGCGACCTCGCCGGCCGGGTACCCCGTGCGCATGAGCGAGAGCCCCCACGACGACGAGGGATCCGTCTCCGAGGTCGCCAACCTCGGTGACGGCGAGCCCATCGCCCCCGACCAGTCCGTCGCCGGCGCCCCCGACGACGGCGGCGGCGAGGTCCAGGAGGGTCGTCAGGGCCCCAACGCCGTCACCGGCGACGAGTCGCAGGGCGGCGAGTAGACCGGCGCCGCCGCCCGGCCTCGCCGCGCGGCGTCGTAGCCTGGGTCCATGGCCCAGTTCCACGCCGTGACCCGTGACCACGTGCTGGCGGCGATGGAGGACTACGACTCGGTCGGCGGCGACGCGCTTCTGGAGCGCATGGGCTACGGCGGCGACGGCGACGGCGGCTACGTCCGGCTCCAGGGCCGCACCTACGACGTGCGCGCCGTGATGGGCGTCGCCTACATGCGCGCCACCCGGCAGGCGATCGCCTGGGACGCGCTCGGTCGTACCCGCTACGCCGCCGGCGAGGCCCTGGCCGACCTCGGCTTCGACGTCGCCATGCCGTCGCGCCCGCTGGAGCCCGAGCCCGTGGCCCGACCGGTCCGCACCCGCGCCCCCCGCGCCACCTCCACCAGGACGGCGACCTCGCCGAGCCCGCGCCGCGCGGCCGCTCCGGCGAAGGCCGCTGCCCCCGAGCCGCGCCCGATCGCCGTCTGCCCCACGTGCTTCCTCGCCCTGCCCGCGACCGGCATCTGCGACGACTGCGACTGACCACTCACTCGGTGACGAGGAAGACCGAGCTGACCTCGTCGGCACTGTCGAAGAGCCGTCCAGCCGCACCGTCGTCGCGGTAGACGCCGTAGGTGTTCGGCTCGCTGGCCTCCCGGAAGGGTCCCGCCACCTCCGGCGGCACCTCGGTCCCGGGCCCGGCCGCCTCGGCCATCGCCGTGGCGGCCTCGGCGTCGAAGGTCGTCGGCGCGCCTGAGGTCACGTGACCCAGCAGCAGCCCCTGGTAGTCCCCAGGGGCTCCCAGGGCGGCCACCTCGACGTACGTCGTGCGGGCCGTGCCACGCAGGAAGGCGATGCTCGTGGGGTCGACCCCGGGATCGACAGCCGACATGGCCTCGGCGTAGCCGGTCTGCCCCAGCGTGCCCCTCGGGGCGTCGTACCAGCGGATCGGCGGCTCGGCGTCCGGCTCGGTCAGGGTGACGGCGTACAGCACCACCTCGGTGCCGTCGAGGACCACGCGCACGGTGACGCTCGGCCGCTCGAAGGCCAGCACCTCCATCGCCGCGGCCTCCGGTGAGCACGCCTCGCCCTCGCAGAGCGGCACCTGCTGCGCCGGGGTGCCCAGCAGCTCCTCGACCCGCGCGGGCGAGAGGTCCAGGCGCAGCTCCTCGAGCGCGGCATAGGTGTCGCGGTCGGGCTCGGCCCGGTCCCGCAGCCAGTCCACGCCCGCGCTCACCTGACCGAACGCCGTCTCCACCACGGTGACCAGCCCGACGACGGCGGCGACCGCCGCGATGACCGGGTGCTCTCGGACGCGCACGACCAGGCGGCTGAGCGCCGACACCCGCGGCTCCGTCGAGGCTGACATCCGAGGACCCTCCTGCGTCGTCAGTATGGCCCCGACCCGACCCTCCGACCAGGTCTCGCGCCGCACGACCGGCCCCGGCCGCGACCTCGTGGTGACCGACGCGTGCTCACGCCCCGGGGCGCCCTGTGTCGAGACCCTGCGAGGTGGGCTGGGGCGGGAGGTCTCGAGACGGTCGCTGCGCGACCTCCTCGACCACCCGTGGGGGCCGCGCGTGGGCGGCGGGCCCTTCGAGGCTCGCTGCGCTCGCACCTCAGGGACCCGACGGTCCCGGGTGGTCGAGGAAGGCGCGGAGGCCGATGGGGTGGTCGAGGAAGGCGCGCAGCGCCTGTCTCGAGACCCGGTGAGGTCGGCTGGGTGCGGCGGGTCGCGAGTGGGTCAGGTGGCGTGGGTGGCGAGGGGTGAGCGGGGCGTCGTGATGACGGTGTAGGTCTTGCCCTAGGGGCTGGTCCAGGCGTAGGTGCCGTCGCGCTGCCGCTGGTAGG
>JBQGFI010000191.1:0-3270 GCA_052040065.1 Marmoricola sp. | reverse complement strand
GCCGCCGATGATCGTGGTGGGCACCGAGGCGAGCACCTCGATGCCGTCGTAGCGGTCGAGCCGGCCGAACTCGGGGAAGAAGCCCGCGAGCACCTCGTACGGCGTGCCGGCGAGCATCTCGTCGAGGAACTCCACCTCCGCCGGGGTCGGCTTCCTGCCGAAGGCGTAGCGCTCGGCCACCCGGAAGCCGCTGTTGGAGCCGTTGCGGCGCGCGGAGTCGACCAGCTCGGGCGCCTTCGACAGCGCGGCCACGACCCGCGGCGCGACCAGCTGGCCCACGCCGTCGGGGATCAGGCGGGACAGCACACGGTGCGGCCGCAGCCCGCCGGCCGTGGTCGAGATCAGCGCGACGGCGCCGACCCGCTCGGCGAAGAGCGTCGGGTGCTCCTCGACGAAGGAGATCACCGCCATGCCGCCCATCGAGTGGCCGACGACAGTGACCTTGCCGGAGGTGACCTGGGTGATGACCGAGGCGAGGTCCCTGCCGCACTGGTCGATGGTCTCGTTGCCCGCGGCGCGCGGGGAGCGCCCGTGGGAGCGCTGGTCGTAGAGCACCACCCGGTGGCTGCCACGCAGCGCCTGGCGCTGGAAGTGCCAGCAGTCGAGGTTGAGCGCGAAGCCGTGCACCAGCACCACGGTCGGCGCGTCGGGGTCGCCGCCGAAGTCCTCGGGCTCGTCGACCTCGACGTGCAGCACGGCACCGTCGGTGCAGGTGACCTTGCGCGGCTTCGCACGCAGCGTGCCGTAGCTGTCGGCCTCGTCGGCCCCGGTGTGGCGGGCCTTGACGACCCGGCGCTCCACGAGCACCCCGGTCGCCAGGGCCGCGGCGGTCGCCACGACGCCCCCGCCGGCCCACGCCCACGAGCGTCTGCTCACTGCTGCTCCTCCCCGGTCCAGGTGCGGTGCTGGCGACCGCGCATCCGCGCGACGATCTCGTAGTCGATGGTCCCGCACCACCGCGCCCAGTCGGTGGCGGTGGGCTCCCCGTGGACACCCGGTCCGAAGAGCACCACCTCGTCGCCCGCCCGGGCCTCGGGCGCCGCGACGACCAGCTGGTCCATGCAGACGCGGCCCACGACCGGGGCCCGCGCCCCGTCGAGCAGCACCTCGGCCCGCGACGACGCGTGCCGCGGGATGCCGTCGGCGTACCCGAGCGGCACCAGGGCCACCCGCATGCCCTCGGTGGCGTGGGCGGTGTGCCCGTAGGAGATGCCGTCGCCGGCGTGCAGCTCCTTGGCCATCACCACGCGCGCCCGGACCGTCATCGCCGGCACCAGCCCGAGCTCGCTCCCGGACACCACCTCGGGGGCGGGGCTGAGGCCGTAGACGGCGATGCCCAGCCGCACCAGGTCGTGGCGCGCGGCGGGGTGGAGCAGGGCGCCGGCGGAGTTGGCGAGGTGGCAGACCTCCGGCTCCAGGCCCACGTCGCGCACCAGCGCGACGCCGTCGGCGAAGGCGTCGAGCTGGGTCTGGTTGGCCGGGTGGGTGGGCTCGTCGGCGCACGCCAGGTGCGACCACAGGCCGGTCACGACGACGTCGCCCTCGTCCTGGGCGTGCTTGGCGCCGGTCGCCAGGGCCAGCCAGTCCTCGCGCACGGCACCGCCGCGCGAGAGGCCGGTGTCGAGCTTGAGCTGCAGCCGGGCCGGGCGTCCCACCTCGCGGGCGGCACGCACCACCTCCGCCAGCTGGCCGACGGTGTACGCCGTCACGTCGACGTCGGCAGCCACCAGCGGCGCGAAGTCCTGTCCGGGCGCGGCGAGCCAGCACAGCACCCGCCCGTCGTCGCCGGCGGCCCGCAGCTCCAGTGCCTCCTCGGGGGTGGCGACGCCGAGCCACTCCGCGCCGGCCTGCCGGGCGGCGCCGGCCACCTGCCGCAGACCGTGGCCGTAGCCGTCGGCCTTGACCACCACCATCACCAGGCCGGCGTCGCCCGCCGGCTCCGCGCCCCAGACGAGCTCCCGCAGGCGGCGCACGTTGTGGCGCACGGCGTCGAGGTCGACCTCGATCTCGGCGCGAGGGCTGGTCGTGAGACCGGGGGCGGGGACGTCCATGGCGGCACCATGCTCCCACCCCGGGCGCGTCAGCCGAGCAGCCGCCGCACCGTGGCGGGCACCGCGTCGGCCACGGCGCCGGCCCGCACCGGGCCGCCGTCGCTGGCCAGCGTCGCGGCCGCGCCGTGCAACCACGACCCGACCGAGGCCGCGTCGAAGGGGTCGAGACCGCCCGCCAGGAGCGACCCGACCACGCCGGCCAGCACGTCACCGGCTCCCGCCACGGCGAGCCAGGGCACGCCGCTGGTGGTCACGCGGACCGCGCCGTCGGGCCGCGCGACCAGGGTGTGGCGCCCCTTGAGCAGCACGGTGGCGCCGTACGACGCCGCGGCGCGCCGCGCGACGGCGAGCCCGTCGGCCTCGACCTCCGAGCGCCCCAGGTCGAGCATCCGCGCGAGCTCGCCCGCGTGCGGCGTCAGGACCAGCTCGCCGCTGTGCGGGCGCACGTGCTGCAGCGCGTCGGCGTCGACGACCGTCGGCACGCCGTCGGCGAGCGCGTCCGCGAGCGCCTGCTCGGCGTCGGCGTCGCCGCCCGAGCCCACCACCCACGCCTGCACCCGGCCCGCGCCCACCACGACCTCGGGGTGCGCCGCGCGCACGGCGTCGGCGGCCGCGCCGGCGTACCGCACCATCCCGGCGAGGCCGGTCGCCGCGCCCGCGGTGCACAGCACCGCGGCCCCGGGATAGGCGTCGCTGCCGGCCCGGACGCCGACGACGCCGCGGGTGTACTTGTGGTCGACGCCGCCCGGTCGCGGCAGCAGCGCGGCCACGTCGGCGGCCTGGAGCGCCGTGACCGCGGCGGTCGGCAGCGCGAGGCCGAGGTCGACCAGGTGCACCGCGCCCGCGGCCGAGGCCGCCGGGTCGACCAGGTGGGCGACCTTGTGGGTGCCGAAGGTGACGGTGAGGTCGGCGCGCACGTGGTCGCCGTCGACCCGCCCGCTGTCGACGTCGACCCCGGAGGGCACGTCGACCGCCACCACGGGCACGTCGGGGTGGCGCGCCAGCGCCGCGACCGCCTCGGGCCGCAGGCCCGGTCGCCCCCCGCTGCCGACGATGCCGTCGACGACGACGTCGGGCCGTGCCGACTCCGCCACCTCGACCACGCGCCCGCCGTGGGCCCGCAGCGCCGTCAGGCCCTCGACGTGGGCGTGCTCCGAGAGCAGCACCGCCTCCACGGCGGCGCCCCGCCGCGCCAGCAACGCGCCGGCCCAGAGCGCGT
>JBQGFI010000190.1:0-3100 GCA_052040065.1 Marmoricola sp. | reverse complement strand
GAAGTACGACGGGCGGAAGCGCGTGGAGATGCCGTCGCCGAACATCGCGGCGGCGAAGTGGTCGAGCGTGCCCTTGAGGTGGGCCATCGTGATGCCCTCGTCGACGACGAGCCCCTCGACCTGGTGGAACATCGGGCTGTGGGTGGCGTCGTACTCGTCGGTGCGGAAGACGCGGCCCGGGCTGACGACGTAGATCGGTGGGGTGCGGGTGAGCATGGTGCGCGCCTGCACCGGGCTGGTCTGGGTGCGCAGCACCAGGTGGTGCTCGGCCGGCTCGGCCCAGAAGGTGTCCTGCATGGTGCGGGCGGGGTGGTCGGGGCCGAGGTTGAGCGCGTCGAAGTTGAGCCACTCGGCCTCGACCAGCGGACCCTCGGCGACCTCCCAGCCCATCGCCACGAAGACGTCGGCGATGCGCTCGGCGAGCATCGTGATCGGGTGACGCGCGCCGCGGGTGCGGCGGTCCCACGGCAGGGTGACGTCGACGGTCTCCTCGACCAGCATCCGCGCCTCGGCCTCCACCTCGAGCTCGGCCTGGCGCGCGGCGAGCGCCTGGGTGACCGCACCGCGGGCCTGGCCGACGCGGCGGCCGGCGTCCTTGCGGGCAGCGGGCGGCAGCGCCCCGATCTCGCGGTTGGCCAGCGCCAGCGGGCTGCGGTCGCCGGCGTGCGCCGTCCGCACGGCCTTGAGCTGCTCGAGGTCGGCGGCACCCGCGATCGCGGCCAGGGCGTCGGCGCGCATCTGCTCGACGTGCTCCTCGTCGAGCGGGGTCACCTGCACCGGGTCGTACTCGGAGTTGGGGCCGGACATGGGTGCGGTGCCTTTCGCTCAGCTGGGTCCGGGTCGCTCGCCCGGGCCGCGGGCCAGTCTAGGAAGCCCGGCCCGACCTCCGCGAACGGGTTGCCCTCGGCGCACTTCGCCACGAAGACTGCCGCTTCGCCAGGTGCACAACCATGGCGAGGTGGCCAAGTCACTGGTTGACCAGTGACTTCGCCGGCGCGAGGACCTCAGCGCCGGTCGTCGCTCGGCCAGCGGATCTCGATGCGGGCGCCGCCGGAGGGGGCGTCGTCGATCTCGATGTCGCCGCCGTTGGCGCGGACGAGGCCGCCGACGATGTACATCCCCAGGCCGGTGCCGCCCCGCACGCCGTGCTTCCAGAACTTGGTGAAGACCCGGGCGCGGATGGCCTCCTCGATGCCCTCCCCCTCGTCGTCGACCCGCAGCAGCGCCCCGGCGTACGGCGTGGCCAGCGCGCCCAGCCAGACGCGCACCTCGCCGTCGCCGTGGCGGATCGCGTTGTCGACCACGTTGGCCACGACCTGGGTGAGCTTGTCGGGGTCCGCGTGCACCGGGGGGACGTCGTCGTCGATGCTCAGCGTCAGCGTGCGGGTGGTGCCGGTGCGGGCGGCCTCGACGACCCGCTCGACGATCACGCGGGCGTCGACCTCGCGGGGGTAGAGCGGCAGCCGGCCGGTGTCGATGCGGGCGACATCGAGCAGCTCGGTGATCAGCCGGGTGAGCCGCTCGGCGTCGACGTGCACCGTGGTCAGCATCAGCCGCTTCTGGTCGTCGTTGAGGCTGTCCCAGC
Organism: Marmoricola sp.; assembly: GCA_052040065.1. Lineage (GTDB taxonomy): Bacteria > Actinomycetota > Actinomycetes > Propionibacteriales > Nocardioidaceae > Marmoricola. The sequence goes on along the minus strand of JBQGFI010000190.1, from coordinate 1,515 downwards.
GGCGCAGCAGCGTGCCGACGAAGCCCTTGACGCCGGTGAGCGGCGAGCGCAGCTCGTGGGCCACGGTGGCGACCAGGTCGGAGCGGTCGCGGTCGAGCCGCTCGCGGCCGCGGCCGGAGCGGACGACGACGGCCACGCTGGTCACGGGCCCCCCACGACGCGCCCGGTTGATCCGCGCGGTGGTGAGCACCTCGGTGCCGTCGGCGGTGAGCCACGACTGCTCGGGCACGCCCGTGACGCTCGGCAGCGTGTCGTAGGGGTGGTTGGCGGCGTGCCACTCGGTGCCGTCGGTGTCCTGCAGCGCGAGCACCTCGCCCAGCGACCGGCCCACCTCGGCCGTCCCGCCGAGCAGCCGGCGGGCCGCCGCGTTGACCACGCCCACCCTCCCGGCGTCGTCGGCCACGACGATGCCGTCCGGCAGCTGGTCGACCAGGGGATGCGGGTCCACGCCGCGACCCTAGGTCATGGAGCGCCGGGCGGTGGGCATCACCGCGCGAAGGGGTCGGGTCCTGCGCAGGCGGGTCCGGGAGCGTCCGGCAGCCGGTCGCGCAGCGCGTCGGCGCGGGCACGCCCGAGGTTCCAGGCCGACCACTCCGCGTCGGACTCGTCGGCGGCGTGGAAGCCGTCGGGCACCCCGCAGCGCTGCGCCTCGGCGGACCCCTCGGCCACGACCGGCACGGCGTCGTCGCTGAGGCCCCTGAGGTAGCCCCAGTCGACGCGGTCGCTGCTCGGCTGCGCCAGGTTGACCCGGGCGATCATCGCGTCGGGATTGGCCAGCGCCAGGCCGAGCACCATGGCGGCGCCGGTGAGCACCGCGACGCGCGGCACCCAGCGCCCCCGCAGCCGGATCCCGGCCACCAGCACGGCCAGGAGCACCAGACCGAGCCACCCCTCGAAGACGGCGACGGTGAGCCGGAGGCGGGTCAGCCCGTAGGCGTCGGTGTAGAGCCACATCCGCTCCAGGGCCGAGGCCACCACCACGAGGGTGAGCACGCACAGCAGGCCGGTCGAGGCGCGCAGCCAGGCACGGTCGGTGGGCGACCCGACCGCCGCCTTGCGGGAGGCGAGCGCCACCACCACGAGGGTCAGGGCGGTCGCGACCGTCAGCTGGCCGAAGCCCTGGTGCACGTAGTCGGCGTAGGTGAGGCCGGTCGTGCGCTGCACGAAGTCGTGGCCCCCGAAGAAGGCGGCGGCCTGGGCGGCGAGGAAGACCAGGAAGACCGCGTCGACCAGCAGCACCGGCGCCAGCCACTCGTAGCGCTCCCGCGTCGGGCGGCGCGCCGGCTCACCGGTGTCGACGAGCGGCGGCGAGAGGGCGAGGTACGCCGCCGCCAGCACGACGCCGGCCACGGCGACCCCGGTGAAGATGCGCAGCACCAGGCTGCTGCCGAGGTCGGGGACGACCGCGTCGAACCAGCGGCCGAAGACCGCGTCGGCGCTGGCGAAGAGCAGTCCGAAGACCAGCGCTGCGCCCAGCGCGACCACCGCCGTGCGCACCAGGGCGACCGCACCGCC
>JBQGFI010000189.1:0-12044 GCA_052040065.1 Marmoricola sp. | reverse complement strand
GCCGCAGGGGCACTCGTCGTTGCGACCGGCGCCGGCGTACGGCGACGGCGCGGCGGCCTCGGTGTGCACCTCGACGTCACCGTCCTCGCTGGGCGCGGAGTAGCTCAGCTGCTGCGGCTCGGCGTGGGGCTCGAACCCCTTCGCCCGCACCTGCGGCTGGTGCTCGTGCTCGTGGTCGTGGTCGTGCTCGTCGTCGAGCTCGTCCTCCTCGACCTGCTGCACCTCGACGTTGAAGAGGAAGCCCACGGTCTCCTCGCGGATGCCCTCCTTCATCGCGTTGAACATGTCGTAGCCCTCGCGCTGGTACTCCACGAGCGGGTCGCGCTGGGAGTAGGCGCGCAGCCCGATGCCCTCGCGCAGGTAGTCCATATCGTAGAGGTGCTCGCGCCACTTGCGGTCGAGCACCGAGAGCAGCACCTGGCGCTCCACCTCGCGCATCCGGTCGGCGCCGCCGTCGGCCTCGCGGGCGTCGTAGGCCTTCTGGGCGTCGGCCTGCAGGTCGGAGACCAGGGTGCCGCGGTCGAGACCGTCGCGCCCGCCCGCCTCGCGCTCGAGGTCCTCGACCCGCAGCGAGACCGGGTAGATGGTGCGCAGCGCGGTCCAGAGCGCGTCGAGGTCCCACTCCTCGGGGAAGCCCTCGGTGGCGGCCAGGACGTAGGTCTCGATCGCGCCGTCGATCATCTGGCGCACCTGGTCGGTGAGGTCCTCGCCCTCGAGCACCGCGCGGCGCTCGGCGTAGATGACCTCGCGCTGGCGGCTCATGACGTCGTCGTACTTGAGGACGTTCTTGCGGGACTCGAAGTTCTGCGACTCGACCTGGCCCTGCGCCGACTGGATCGACTTGGTCACCGACTTGTTCTCGATCGGCACGTCGTCGGGCACCTTGAGGGCGAGCAGCACGCGCTCGACCCAGTCGGACTTGAAGAGCCGCATCAGGTCGTCGCCCAGGGAGAGGTAGAAGCGCGACTCCCCCGGGTCGCCCTGTCGGCCGGAGCGACCGCGCAGCTGGTTGTCGATGCGGCGCGACTCGTGGCGCTCGGTGCCGAGCACGTAGAGGCCGCCGAGCGCGGCCACCTCGTCGTGGTCGGCCTTGACCTGCGCGGCGACGCGGTCGTGCGTCTCCTGCCACGCCGCCTCGTACTCCTCGGCGTGCTCGACCGGGTCGAGACCCTTGGCGCGCAGCTCCTGGTCGGCCAGGAAGTCCACGGACCCGCCGAGCATGATGTCGGTGCCTCGACCGGCCATGTTGGTCGCGACTGTGACCGCGCCCTTGTGGCCGGCCACCGCGACCACCTTGGCCTCGTCGGCGTGCTGCTTGGCGTTGAGCACCGCGTGCGGCACGCCCTTCTTCTTCAGCAGGCCGGAGAGCAGCTCGGACTTCTGGACCGACGTGGTGCCGACCAGCACGGGCTGGCCTGTCTTGTGACGCTCGGCGATGTCCTCGACGACGGCGTCGAACTTCGCCTCCTCGGTGCGGTAGACCAGGTCCTTCTGGTCGACGCGGGCCATCGGCTTGTTGGTGCGGATGGGCACCACGCCGAGCTTGTAGATCTTGTCGAACTCCGAGGCCTCGGTCATCGCCGTGCCGGTCATGCCGGCGAGCTTGTCGTAGAGCCGGAAGTAGTTCTGCAGCGTGATCGTGGCGAGGGTCTGGTACTCCTCGCGGACGGTGACCTTCTCCTTGGCCTCGATCGCCTGGTGCAGGCCGTCGTTGTAGCGGCGTCCCGAGAGCACCCGCCCGGTGTGCTCGTCGACGATGAGCACCTCGTCGCCGAGGACGACGTACTCCTTGTCGTTGCGGAAGAGCTCCTTGGCCTTGATCGAGTTGTTGAGGAAGGAGATCAGCGGGGTGTTCGCCGACTCGTAGAGGTTCTCGATGCCGAGGTAGTCCTCGACCTTGGTGATGCCGGGCTCGAGGATCGAGATGGTGCGCTTCTTCTCGTCGACCTCGTAGTCGGTGTCGAGCGTGAGCCGCTGGGCGACCTTGGCGAACTCGGCGTACCAGTGCACCTCGTCCTGGGTCGGGCCGGAGATGATCAGCGGCGTCCGGGCCTCGTCGATGAGGATCGAGTCGACCTCGTCGACGATGGCGAAGTTGTGGCCGCGCTGGACGCAGTTGTCCAGCGACGTCGCCATGTTGTCGCGCAGGTAGTCGAAGCCGACCTCGTTGTTGGTCGAGTAGGTGATGTCGCACAGGTACTGCTCGCGGCGCGCGTCGGGACGCAGGTCGGGGGTGATGACGCCGACGGTGAGGCCGAGGAAGTGGTGGATGCGCCCCATCCACTCCGCGTGGTACTTCGCCAGGTAGTCGTTGACCGTGACGACGTGCACGCCCTTGCCGGAGAGCGCGTTGAGGTACGCCGGCAGCGTGGAGACCAGCGTCTTGCCCTCACCGGTCTTCATCTCGGCGATGTTGCCCAGGTGCAGCGCGGCGCCGCCCATGATCTGGACGTCGTAGGGGCGCTGGCCGAGCACCCGGTGGGCGGCCTCGCGGACGGTCGCGAAGGCCTCGGGCATCAGGTCGTCGAGGCTCTCGCCGTCGGCCAGGCGACGCTTGAACTCGTCGGTCATCCCGCGCAGCTCGTCGTCGGACATCGCGACGAAGTCGTCCTCGATCGCGTTGACCGCCTTCGCGATCGCCTCGAGCTGGCGCAGGATCTTGCCCTCGCCGATGCGCAGGACCTTGTCGATGAGCGTCACGCGGGACAACTCCTAGGGATGACGGGGAGGACGGAACAGGGCGCGGCAGCCCGCCGACCACTGTAACGGGCAGGGTGGCCCGGCACGGGCCGGACCGTCGATGCTGGGCCCATGACCTACCTGGAGGAGCTCTTCTCCCTCGCGGGCCGGCGCGCGGTCGTCACCGGCGCCAGCTCCGGCATCGGGGCGGTCGCCGCCGAGGCGCTCGGACGTGCCGGGGCCGCCGTGCACCTGGTGGCGCGCGACCGCGGGCGGCTCCGGGCGGCGGCCGACCGGTTGCACCGCCACGACGTGGAGGTGACGACGGCGTCGGTGGACCTGGGCGAGGAGCGCGCGCTGGCGGAGCTGTGCGCCTCGCCCGAGGTGGCCGGCTGCGACGTGCTCGTGACCTGCGCCGGCGTCAACCACCGGCCCGCGCTGCAGGAGACCACCGAGCGGGAGCTGCAGGAGACCCTCGCGGTCAACCTGCTCGCGCCGTACCGCCTCGGCCAGGCCGCGGGGCCGCAGATGGCCCGGCGGGGCTTCGGCCGGATCGTCAACGTGGGCTCGCAGCAGACCTGGAGCGCCTTCGGCCGCTCCGGGGTGTACGGCGTGACCAAGGCCGCGGTCGGCGGGCTGACGCGCTCGCAGGCGGAGGCGTGGTCGGCGTCGGGGGTCACCTCCAACGCCCTGGTCCCCGGCTTCGTGGTGACCCCGATGACGCGGGCCACCGTGGCCGAGCCGGGACGCGAGCAGGCGCTCGCCGCCCGGCACATGGTCGGGCGCAACGGCGTGCCCGAGGACTTCGCCGCCGCCGTGGTCTTCCTGGCCTCCCCCGCCGCCGGCTTCGTCACCGGCCACCTGCTCGCCGTCGACGGCGGCTTCTCGGTGCACTGACCCGCGACGACCCGATGAGTACGCCGCCGTGCCAGGGTCGGCCCCACCATGACGACCCTCTACGCCGCCACCATGTCGCTCGACGGCTTCATCGCCGGCCCCCACGGGGAGATGTCGTGGCTCTCGGAGTGCTTCGACGAGCAGGTCGACCTCGGCGACGAGGCCGACACCCTGGTGCACGACGTCGGCTGCCTGCTCGTGGGCGGGCGCACCCACCGGGGCGAGGACCCCAACGCCGGGACCGAGGCGGAGGGCGCCTTCGGGGGGACCTACGACGGCCCGGCCGTCGTGCTGACCCGGCGTCCCCCGGCCGTGCCGGAGCCCGGCGTCGAGCACGCCACCGACGTGCGGACGGCGGTCGCGCGCGCGACGGCACTCGCCGGCGACCGCTACTTCAACGTGCTGGGCGCCGGCGCGGCCCGCAGCTGCCTGGAGGCGGGGCTGCTCGACGAGGTGCTGATGTTCGTGGCGCCGGTGATGCTCGGCGAGGGCGTCCGCGTGCTCGACCGTCCGGGCGCGGAGCCGGTGCGGCTGGACCGCAAGCCGGGCACGACCGCGCTGTGGTTCACCGTGCGCCGCTGACCTCGGCGTCCAGCGGCTCGGCGAGGTCGCCGCGCGGGCGCACCAGCACGTCGTCGAGGCCGAGCCACCCCGCCATGCGGCGCAGCTCGACCGCCAGCTCGTGCGCGGTCTCGGGCGGCGCTCCCGGCTCGGCGTGGGCCGCCTGCACCAGCAGCGTCCGGCCGGCACGGTCGGCCTTGAGGTCGACCCGGCCGACGACCTGGTCGCCCAGCAGGAAGGGCAGGACGTAGTAGCCGAAGCGCCGCTTCGGGGCCGGCACGTAGATCTCGATGCGGTAGTGGAAGTCGAAGAGCCGCTCGGTGCGCTCCCGCTCCCACACCACCGGGTCGAAGGGGCTGAGCAGCGCCCGGGCCCCGACCCGGCGGGGTCGGGCGGCGTCGCGGTGCAGCCACGCCTCGCGCGGCCAGCCCTCGACGCGCGCGGGCAGCAGCTCACCGGTCTCGACCAGGCGGTCGACCGCGACCCGCGCGGCGCGCTGCCCCTGGTCGTGGACCATCTGAAGCCGGTAGTAGTCGGTGAGGCAGCGCAGCGTCGCGACGCCGTGGCTGCGCGCCGCGCGGCGGACCAGCTCGAGCACGGCGTCGGCCTCCGAGGGGGTCGGGGCCCCGAGCACCTCGGGCGGCAGCACGCGCTCGGGCAGGTCGTAGACCGGCTCGAAGTGCTGGTTGCGCCCGGCGATGGCCAGGTCGCCCACGGTGTAGAGGTAGTCGAGGGCCTTGCGCGACTCCGACCAGTTCCACCCCCAGTGCTCCTTGACGCGGGGGGTGCCGTCGTCGAGGTCGCGCGCCGTCGACGCCCCCCGCTCGCGGACCACGTCGCGCACGCGCTCGGGCAGGCCGGCGTTGGTGCCGAGCCAGGTGTGCCACCGGGGGCCGCGGCGGAAGCGCTCCATGCGGGGGCGCATCACCGGCCACAGGTCGACCGGCATGAAGGCCTGCACGTGTGCCCAGTACTCCACCACGCGGCGGGGACGCCGCTCGGCCGCGCGCGTCAGCAGCCCGACGTCGTAGGGACCCATGCGGGAGTAGAGCGGCATGTAGTGCGCCCGCTGCAGCACGTTGACCGAGTCGACCTGGAGCACGCCGGTGCGGTCGAGCGTGCGCTGCAGCGTGCGCATCGTGGGCACGGCGTGCCGACGGTCGGTGAACCCCTGGGCGGCGAGGGCGACGCGCCGCGCCTGGGGCCGGCTGAGCTGGACGACCTCGGGCATGCGGGCACGCTAGCCGCCCGCACCGACAGGACCGAGGGGGACCGCGTGCGTCAGGGGATGTCGAGCAGCTTCTCGCGCACGGCGTACATCACGGCCTCCATGCGCGAGTGCAGCTGCAGCTTCTCCAGGATGTTGCGGACGTGGTTCTTCACCGTGTTCTCGGAGATGAAGAGCTCGCGCGCGGTGTCGCGGTTGTTGAGCCCGCGCGCCACCAGCCGCAGCACCTCGAGCTCGCGCTCGGTGAGCTTGGGGGTGGGCACCTGCTCGCGCTCCGCGCGCGACATCTCCTTGAACTCGTCGATCAGCTTGACCGCCATCGACGGGCTGATCAGCGACTGGCCCTCGGCCACCACGCGCACCGCCTGGGCGACCTCGTCGATGGAGGAGTCCTTGAGCAGGTAGCCCGAGGCACCGCTCTTGACGGCCTCGTAGAGGTCGCCCTCCTCGTCGCTCACGGTGAGCATGATGATCTTGACGCTGGGGACCAGCTCCTTGATCTTCACGCACGCCTGCAGCCCGGAGCGCTTCGGCATCCGCACGTCGAGCAGCACGACGTCGGGCACGGTGCTGACCACGAGGTCGGTGGCGCTGATGCCGTCGCCGGCCTCGCCGACCACGTCGATGCCGGGCTCCACGCCCAGCAGCATCGTCATGCCGCGCCGGAAGAGCTCCTGGTCGTCGACGACCACGACCCGGATCGGCTCGCCGTCACCGGCCTCCTCGGACTCCGCTGCGTCCCCCAGCACCATGACCTCACTATGTCACGTCGAGCGCGATGACCCCGTAGTCGTACCCGCGCCGTCGGTAGACCACGGAGGGCTGCTCGGACTCCTTCTCGACGAAGAGGAAGAAGTCGTGACCGACCAGCTCCATCTCGTAGAGCGCCTGCTCCAGGGTCATCGGGGAGCCCTGGTGCGTCTTCTGCCGCACCACGAGGGGGCCGTCGCCGGTGACCGTGACCGGGCCGACCTGGCGCTCGGTCGTGGCCTCGCCCTCGACGTCGTCGGTCGGCGTCACCGGCGGCTGGCTGCGCGCCATCGCCTCGCGCACGGACTCGGGCTTGTGCTGCCCGCGGTGCACCTTGCGGCGGTCGGCGGCGCGGCGCATCTGGGCCGCCATCTTGTCGACAGCGAGGTCGAGCGCCGCCATCTTGTCCTCGGCGCTGGCCTCCGCCCGCACGATCGGACCCTTGGACCTCGCGGTCAGCTCGATGCGGACGTTGCGCTCGGGCTCCCGTGGCCGGGCCTCCTTGGCCAGCAGCACGTCCACCCGGATGATCCGGTGGTCGTGCTTCTCCAACCGGGTGAGCTTGTCGGCGACATGCTCACGGAATCGCTCCGAGACCTCGCAGTTCCTGCTGCTGACCACAACGTCCACCTGTGACCTCCTGTCTCCGGACCCCGCGACAGCGTCGGCGGGGCCACGACTGTCGGTTATCCGATGACTGGGCAGAGTCCGGACCCTGGTGAGGGGCCGCGGATGCTCTGCGCGATCTCCATGTGCCGACGTTAGTCGGGTGGGGCAAGGTCGGGAAGGGCAATCGGTCACCTCGCCGCGCCCAGGCCTCGCCGCGCGGTCGCGGCGACCACGCAGACGGCACGGACCGGCAGGCCGGAGGTCTCCAGCGCCCGCTGCGCCTCGCGGACCGTGCTCCCGGTGGTGAGCACGTCGTCGACCACCACCAGCGAGACCTCCTCGCCGCGGCGGGCGAGCCGCTCGCGCACCGCCGCACGCACCGCCATGGTCCCCGCCCGGTTGCGGCGCCGGGCCTCGGCGTCGAGGTGCGACTGGTCCGCGACGGGGCCCACCTGGGTGAGCAGGGAGGCGACCCGCACGCCGGGTCCGGCCAGCCGGGCCGCGCGCCGGACCACGCGCAGCAGCGGGTCGTGGCCGCGCGCCCGGACCACCCGCGGGGAGCTCGGCACGGGGACCAGCAGGGTGCGGCCGCGCGCGGGCAGCGCCGGCGCCAGGCCCGCGAGGAGGCAGCGCGCGAGCGGCTCGCACAGGCCGTGCACGGACCGCTACTTGTTGGCGAGCAGCAGCGCGCGCACCACCCCGTCGTACGACGACGCGGCGAAGCAGGGGGCCAGGCCCTCGGGGCGCGGCGACGGCGACACCGCCCGGGCTCCCGTCGGGAGCGTCGCACGGCACGGGCCGCACAGCGACCGACCGCGGCCACCGCACCCCGCGCAGCACCCGCCGTGCACCAGGTCGAGCCACGCGTCGACCACGGGGCCCGTCATGGTGCCCGTCCCGGCGTCCCTCACGGGCCGAGGGTGCCCCTCCGGGGCCGGAGGCGCCAGGGGCCGGTCGCCGGCTGTGGACGACCGGGGCCCCCGCGGCTCAGGGGCCGTACGCCGCGGCCACGACGCCCGTCGCCGAGCGCGGCCAGGTGCCCTCGGTGCTCAGGGCGTAGGCCCGGGCGTCGGGGGTGAGCAGCCGCAGCGAGGTGCCGGGACGCGGTGAGACCACCATCGCGCTCGCCGCCTCGCGGAAGGGGGTCGGCTCCTGGGCGCTGGCCCCGAGCGGCGAGCCGTCGACGGAGACGAAGTCGACCGCGCTGGTCTCCTCGCTCGGACGGGTCAGCACCGCCAGCGTCGCGGGGTCCCGCCAGCCCACGTCGACGGCCGGGGCCTGCGTGCGCACGGCCTGGGCCCGGGAGCGGCCGGTCCCGGACACCTCCCCCTCGTCGGTGCGCAGCACGTCGACGACGCGGACCTGGGGCGCCGAGGGGTAGCCGACCACGAGCCGGCTCCCGTCGTGGGCGACCTCCATGGAGGTGACGTCCTCCCCCGTCACCTCCGGCACCTCCAGCTCGCGCACCCGGCCGTCGCTGACCAGGAGCACCCGGGCGCCGGCAGGGCCGCGGTCGAGCACCCACAGGTCACCGAACATGTCGTACGACGGGCGCGCGAGGTCCTGCCCCGTCAGCAGCTCGCGCTGCTCGCCGTCGTCGGCGAGCGGCACCTCCACGAGGCGACGGCCCTCGTCGAGCACGGCGGCGACGCGGCGGGGCTCGGCGGCGACGCCGAGGGCGCGCGCCGGGAGCTCCTGCTCGGCCAGCGGGCCCGCCACGGGCTCGCTGCCCGCGGGGGTGGTGCGCAGCAGCCGGTCCTCGCGCAGCGTGTAGAGGGTCGGGTCGGCGCTGCCCGCCGCGTCGAGCCGAGGCGACCGCGTGACGGGGGTGTCGATGCCGCCCGAGGGCATCGGCACGGGCGTGCCGCCGACGGTGAGCCGGACGCTCTCGATGCCGGGCAGCTGGCCCAGCGTCCACACCAGCTGGTCGGCAGCCCGCTCGAGCTCGGCCGGGGGGGCGCGGAGCAGGTCACGCGTGAGCGGCACCTCCGCGACGCCGCTCTCGGTGACCACCACCGAGAGCTCGAGGTCGGTGCCGCGGGGGAAGGCCGACCGGCTGACCTCGGCGAGCGCCTCCCCCGGGCCGGCGAGCAGGCCGCGGACCAGGTTGGTGGCCGACTGCTCCCCGCGCGGGATGAAGACGGGATCGGGCAGCAGCACCGTGCCGGTCTGGTCGAAGAAGTGCAGGTTGGTGCGCTCGAAGGCACGGTCGAAGAAGGAGGCGGGCACCACCAGCTGCGGCAGCGGGTTGTCGATGCGCCACTGGCCGTCCTCGGAGACCAGGTCGATCTCGAGGTCCTCGGTCTCCCCCGGCTCGCCCCCGCGCCAGCCGCCGCGCGCGTCGAGGCGGCGTACGTCGGAGAGGCGCACGGTGGCGCCGCGGCTGGTCGGGAGCACCGTGAGGGCGTCGTAGACGATCGTGCCGCGGTTGGGCTGCCAGGTGGAGCGCACCCGCTCGGAGAGGAACTGGCGCGCCACCCGGGTCGAGAGCGGGTTGGCCTGCTGCGCCACGAAGAAGCCCGAGACGATGGCCGAGGGCGAGCCGTCCTCGGCGGGCCCCGGCGGGTCGAAGTAGGGCGCGTCGAGGGGCTCGTCGAGCGCCGCCGAGGTCTCGTGCCGCACCGGTCCCGAGGTCGGCAGCTGGGCGCACCCGGTGACCGCGACCACGAGGGCCGCGAGCAGGGCGGCCAGCCGCCTCACCGGGCCACCGGCCCGGGCAGGCGGGGACGCCGCGGCCGGATCCGCAGGTCCTCGGGCACCAGCGGCAGCGGGCTGTGGGTGAGGGTGTCGCCGGCGTGCCGGGGCAGCGTGAGGCGGAACTGCGCGCCGCCGCCGGGCGTGCCCCACGCCTGCAGCCACCCGCCGTGCAGCCGGGCGTCCTCGAGCGCGATCGAGAGCCCGAGACCGGTGCCGCCGGTGGTGCGGGCGCGGGCCGGGTCGGCCCGCCAGAAGCGGTTGAAGACCATGGCGGACTGCCCGGGCTCGAGCCCGACGCCGTGGTCGCGCACCGTCAGCGCGGTGCCCTGGTCGCTGCTGGCCAGGCGGATCGAGACCCCCTGCTCGTCGGCGTGGTCGATGGCGTTGGCGACCAGGTTGCGCACGAGGCGCTCCACGCGACGGGTGTCGGCCTCGACCAGGAAGACACCCTCGTCGAGCACCCGCACGGGGACGCCGCGCTGGGTGGCCATCGGCGCGGTGGCGTTGACCACGCGGTGCGCGATGTCGGCGACGTTGACGTCCTCGAGGTCGAGCACGGCGGCACCGGCGTCGAAGCGGCTGATCTCGAGCAGGTCGGCCAGCAGGTTCTCGAAGCGGTCGAGCTCGGTCTGCAGCAGCTCGGCCGCGCGCGCGGTGACCGGGTCGAAGTCGTGGCGGGCGTCGTGCAGCACGTCGCCGGCCATCCGCACCGTCGTCAGGGGCGTGCGCAGCTCGTGGGAGACGTCGGAGACGAAGGTGCGCTGCACCCGGGAGAGGTCGACGAGCTTGCGGATCTGGGACTGCAGCGCCTCGGCCATCTGGTTGAACGACACGGCCAGGCGGGCGATGTCGTCCTCCCCGCTGACCTGCATCCGCTCCTCCAGGCGGCCCGAGGCGATCCGCTCGGCGACCCGTCGCGCCAGCCGCACCGGGGTGATCACCTGCCGCACCACGAGCAGGGCGACCCCGGCGACCAGGACGAGGAGCAGCGCGCCCGCGGTGAGGAGCACTCCGCGGAGGAGCTGCAGGGTGCGTTGCTCCTCGCCCATCGGGAAGAGGTAGTAGAGCGCGTAGGTGCCGCCGTCGGAGGGGAGCACCACGGTGGAGCCGACCGCCACGCCCGGCTGCTGCGACGCCTCGCCCTCGAGCGCGCCGCCGGTGTAGCCGATCTCGGTGAAGGTCCAGTCGAGCCCCTCGGTCGCCTCCTCGACGGCCCCCCGGAGCGACTCCGGCACGCTCGCCGGGTCGACGCGGGGCGTGGTGCGCACGCCGGTCGAGCTGGCGCCCTCCCCCACGGGACCCTCGACGAGGACCTCGAAGTCCTTGGCGTCGCCGCGGGCCACGAGCGTCTCCACGAGCAGCCGCAGCTGGGTCTCGGGGTCGAAGTCGTTGCCCCCCGCGGAGCTGAGCCGCTCGCGCACGATCGCGGTCTCGGTGCGCGCCTCGGCGAGGGAGGCGTCGACGCGGCCCTGCACGAGCCCGTCGGCGAGCTGGCGCATCACCAGCCATCCGACCGAGCCGACCACCAGCGCGCTGAGCACCACGATGGTGGTGACGACCCGGGCGCGCAGCGAGCGCCGCCAGAAGCCCGCGGTCGCCGCCGGGAGGCCGCGCAACCGCTCCCAGGGCCCGGGCGTCGGGTCCGGGGCCGGCTGGGGCGTCGGGTCAGGCGTCGGGGACGGCGTCATCGGTGGCCCCCGCCTTGTAGCCGACGCCGCGGACCGTCACCACGATGGTGGGGTTCTCCGGGTCGGTCTCGATCTTCGCCCGCAGCCGCTGCACGTGCACGTTGACCAGCCGCGTGTCGGCGGCGTGGCGGTAGCCCCAGACCTGCTCGAGCAGCACCTCGCGGGTGAAGACCTTGCGCGGCTGCTGGGCCAGGCAGGCCAGCAGGTCGAACTCCAGCGGCGTCAGGTTGATCGCGACGCCGCCGCGGGACACCTCGTGGCCCGCGACGTCGATGCTCAGGTCGCCGATCCGCAGCTCCTCGGGGGCCGGCACCTCGAAGCGCCGCACGCGCGCCCGGATCCGCGCCACCAGCTCCTTGGGCTTGAAGGGCTTGGCGACGTAGTCGTCGGCTCCGGACTCCAGCCCCTCGACGACGTCGACGGTGTCGCTCCGGGCGGTCAGCATCACGATCGGGACGCCGGACTCCGCGCGGATCTGGCGGCAGACGTCGACACCGTCGAGCCCGGGGAGCATCAGGTCGAGGAGCACCACGTCGGGGCGGAAGGCGCGGAACTCGCGCAGCGCCTGGTCGCCGTGGCTGACCACGTGGCTGAGGAAGCCCTCGGTGCGCAGCACGAGGGTGAGCATCTCCGCGAGTGCGGCGTCCTCGTCGACGACGAGCACCCGCGGCCGCTCCACGGCCTCGTGCTGCGCCACGTCAGGAACCCCCGGTCAGTAGCGGTAGGCGTCGGACTTGTAGGGCCCGTCCACCGAGATGCCCAGGTACGCCGCCTGGTCGTCGCTCAGCGTCGTCAGGTTGACGCCGAGGCTGCGCAGGTGGAGCCGGGCGACCTCCTCGTCGAGGTGCTTGGGCAGCACGTAGACGCCGGTCGGGTAGTCCTCGGTGCGCGTGTAGAGCTCGATCTGCGCCAGCACCTGGTTGGTGAAGGAGTTC
>JBQGFI010000188.1:0-6726 GCA_052040065.1 Marmoricola sp. | reverse complement strand
GCCACCTGGGCGACCTCCAGGCTGTGGGTGAGCCGGTTGCGCGCGAAGTCGTCGGTGCCCGGGCCGAGCACCTGCGTCTTCGCCGCCAGCCGCCGCAGCGAGGCCGCGTGCAGCACCCGCGCGCGGTCGCGCTCGAAGGCGGTGCGCTCCGGCGCGGTGACGCGCTTGGCGGGCTCGGTGACCCACCGCTCGCGGTCGCGGTCGTCGTAGAGCTCCTCCCAGACCGGTGCGCGCACGCCCCGGACGCTACCGGCCCGCACCGACGCCCCGGCACGCTCGGTAGCCTGCCCGCCATGACCTCCCGCACCCCGCACCGTGCCGTGGTGCAGGGCGTGACCCGGCTCAGCGACCACCTGCTGCGCCTCGAGCTGGAGACCGACGGCTCGCTCGTCTCCACCGGGGTGCCCGACGAGTGGCTCGCCCTGACCGTGCCCGGGCAGTTCCAGACCCGCTACTACACCGTGCGCTCGCTGGAGGACCGCCGGCTGCTGCTCGACGTCGTGGTGCACGACGTCGGCCTGGTCACGGGCTGGGCCCAGACCGACTGCGTCGGCGACGAGGTCGGTCTCGGCGCACCCAAGGGGTCCTACGCGCCTCCCCCCGACGCCGCCTGGGTGGTGCTCGCGGGCGATCTCACCGCGCTGCCGGCGATGGCACGCATCGCCGAGCAGGAGTCGCTGCCCCTGCTCGTGCACGCCGAGACCTCCGACGCCCCGCTCGAGGGCTACCTGCCCGCCTCGACGACCTGGCACCGCGCCGAGCCGGGCGGGAGCCGCCTCGCCGAGGTCGTCGCCGGGCTGACCTGGCCCGAGGGCCCGGGCTACTTCTGGATGGCCGGGGAGTCCGCGCAGATGCGCGACATCCGGCGTCACTGCCGTCGCGACCTGGGCTGGGACACCCGCCACCACGAGGTGATGGGCTACTGGAGCGGAAGCCGCGGCCGGCAGGCACGCCAGGTCGACCCGGGGCCGATCTACGCTCGTGGCAGGGCCCTCGGCCACTCCGAGGAGCAGATCTGGGCGGCGTACGACGCGGCCCGCGAGGGAGACGGTCATGGCTGAGCAGGGATTCCGCTCGGGCTTCGCGTGCTTCGTCGGACGCCCCAACGCGGGCAAGTCGACGCTGACCAACGCGCTGGTCGGCACCAAGGTGGCGATCACCTCCTCGCGCCCGCAGACCACGCGCACCGTCGTGCGCGGCGTGCTGCACCGCCCGGACGCCCAGCTCGTGCTCGTCGACACCCCGGGGCTCCACCGGCCGCGCACGCTGCTCGGCGAGCGGCTCAACGACCTGGTCACCTCGACCTGGGCCGAGGTCGACGTCGTGGCGGTCTGCTTCCCGGCCGACCAGAAGCCGGGACCGGGCGACCGCTTCCTGGTCACCGAGCTGGCCAAGGCGCGCCGGACCACCAAGATCGCGGTGGCGACCAAGACCGACCTCGTCCCCGGCGAGCGGCTCGGCGAGCACCTGCTCGCCATCGACGCCCTCGGCCGCGAGACCGGCACCGACTGGGCCGAGATCGTGCCGGTCTCCGCGCAGTCGGGCCACCAGGTCGACCTGCTGGCCGACCTCCTCGTCGCCCGGCTCCCCGAGGGTCCCCCGCTCTACCCCGACGGCCAGGTCACCGACGCCCCCGAGGAGCAGATCGTCGCCGAGCTGGTGCGCGAGGCGGCGCTGGAGGGCGTCCGCGACGAGCTCCCCCACTCCATCGCCGTCGTGGTCGAGGAGATGGGACTGCGCGAGGGCCGCCCCGAGGACAAGCCGCTCCTCGACATCCACGCCTTCGTCTACGTCGAGCGCTCCTCGCAGAAGGGGATCGTGATCGGCCACCGCGGCGCCCGCCTCAAGGACGTCGGCAGCACCGCCCGCCAGAACATCTCCGCCCTCCTCGGCGTGCCCGTCTACCTCGACCTGCACGTCAAGGTCGCCAAGGACTGGCAGCGCGACCCCCGCCAGCTCCGCAAGCTCGGCTTCTGACCCCGCTCGGCTGGTCGAGGAAGGCGCGCAGCGCCTGTCTCGGGACCCGCTGGGCGGGCGGCGTACGGGGGTCTCGAGACGGTTGCTGCGCAACCTCCTCGACCACCCGGGCACGCTGGGCGGGCGGCGTACGGAGGGTCTCGAGACGGTTGCTGCGCAACCTCCTCGACCACCCGGCCCTGCGGGTCCCGGAGGGGCGCGCGCCGCGAGCCTCGAAGGGCCCGCCCCCGGGTGGTCGAGGAAGGCGCGCAGCGCCTGTCTCGAGACCCGGTGGGCTACCAGTCGGGGCGGAGCGGGAAGTGGCTGGCGCCCTGGTCGTCGGTGCGGGTGGCGAGGACCGGGTGGAGCTGGATCTCGTTGCGCTCGAAGCCCATCCGGGAGCCGGCCATGTAGAGGCCCCAGACCCGCGCGGTGCCCTCGCCGACCTCGGCGACGCACTCGTCCCAGTGGGCCTCGAGGTTGGCGCTCCACCCGGCCAGGGTGCGGGCGTAGTGCACCCGGAGGTTCTCCTCGTGCTGCACCTCCAGGCCGGCGTCCTGGGCCTCGGTGATGATGCGGCCCGAGCCGGTGAGCTCGCCGTCGGGGAAGACGTAGCGGTCGATGAAGGCGCCGGTCTGCTGCGGCCGGTTGGTGGGGCGGGTGATGCAGTGGTTGAGCAGCCGGCCGCCGGGGCGGAGCTTCTCGCGCAGCAGCCCGAAGTACGCCGGGTAGTTGGCGACCCCGATGTGCTCGGTCAGGCCGATCGAGCTGACGGCGTCGAAGCCGGTCTCGGGCACCTTGCGGTAGTCGAGGTGGCGGACCTCGGCGAGGTGCTCGAGGCCCTCCTCGCGGATGCGCGCCTGCGCCCACTCGGCCTGCTCGCGCGAGAGCGTGACACCGAGCGCGCGGACGCCGTACTCGCGGGCGGCGTGGCGCACCATGCCGCCCCAGCCGCAGCCGACGTCGAGCAGCCGCTGCCCCTGCTGGAGGGCGAGCTTGCGCGCGACCAGGTCGTACTTGGCGTGCTGCGCCTCCTCCAGGGTGGCGTCGTCGCGCTCGTAGACCGCGCAGGTGTAGGTCATGGACGGTCCGAGGACCAGCTCGTAGAAGCGGTTGGAGACGTCGTAGTGGTGGCTGATGACCGCACCGTCGCGACCGGGGCTGTGGCGCAGCCCCTCCACGACGCGCCGCCAGCGCGGCAGGTGCTCCTGCGGGGGCGGCGGCGGGGGCACCAGCTGGGACAGGCCGATGGAGCGCATCAGCGCCACCGCCTCGCTGCCGCTGGGCCGGCGGAAGCGCATCGCCCGGAGCAGCAGCACCATGCCGTCGTAGGGGTCGCCGGGGTGGATGCCCCGGATGTCGAGGTCGCCCGCGACGTAGGCGCGGGCCAGGCCGAGGTCGCCGGGGGCCGTCACCAGGTAGGCCAGCCCGCGCTCGTTGAGCAGGTCGAGCCCGATGGCGGCGTCGGGCGGGCCGTAGCTGCTGCCGTCGTAGGCCGTGAAGCGGATCGGCACGGGGCGGGCGAGCAGCGTCTCGAACATCTGCGCCACCGTGAGGCGTCGCGCCGCAGCGCCGCTCGCTCGGGACTCCAGCTGGGTCATCGTCGTCGCACCACCTTGTCGTAGAGGCTGGTCAGTCGGTCGTCGGGGTCGTAGCGGTGCTTGACCGCCGCGAGGTGCTCGCCGGCGTAGAGCCGGTCGAAGGTCGCGCGGTCGTAGAAGGCCTCGGAGTAGAGCGACTTGTGCCCGTCGAGCTCGGCCACCCGCTCCTCGATGGCGCGGTTGAGCGGACCCTCGTCGGCGTCGGGACCGACGGGCACGGCGCCCCAGAAGCCGACGTTGACGTAGGTGCGCCCCGCGGTCAGCGGGTAGGTCGGCCACGGGTGCTCGCCCTCCGCACCCGGCGCGCGCAGGCGCAGCGGGCACAGCCACACCGGCCGCATGCCGACCTCGGCGTCGAACCAGTCGAGGAACTCGCCGAGCCGCTCGACCGGCACCTCGACGTCCTGCACCACGCGCTCGCGCCGGGGCCGCCCCGCGCGGGCGTCGAGCCGGTGCATGAGCTGCAGCCGCTGGTCGAGCCCCACCAGCCGGTGGTAGGTGTCGGAGCGGCGCAGCCGGCGGGGCCACACGCGGCGCACGACGGGGTGCTGGGCGCCGAAGGCCCGCGAGCACCAGAACCAGTCGGTGTCCCAGCGCCAGAGGTAGTCGTAGGTGGTGAGCAGGTCGGTGGTGCGCTCACCCACGGAGCGCCAGAAGACCTGCTGGCCGACGTAGTCGCTGGTCGGGCCGGGCTCGTCGGTGTGGGTGGCCAGGGTGAGCACGTGGCGCCCGGGCTCGAAGGAGACCCCGTCGAGACCGTCGACCCGCTCCCCCTCCCAGGTGCCGCTCCTGGTGATGTCGGCGATCGCGCGCTGCAGCGTCGCGGTGTCGGCGAAGGGCACGTGGCGCAGCCGCACCCGGGACGCGACCGGCTCGAGCTCGATGCGCAGCCGGGTGGCGTAGCCCAGCGAGCCGTAGGAGTTGGGGAAGGTGCGGAAGAGGTCGGCGTGCTCGTTGTCGGGCGTGGCCGTGACGACCTCACCCGCGCCGGTGAGCACGTCGAGCTCGAGCACCGACTCGTGCGGCAGGCCGCTGCGGAACGACGTGGACTCGATGCCGAGCCCGGTCACCGCGCCGCCGAGGGTGATGGTGCGCAGCTGCGGCACCACCAGCGGCACCAGGCCGTGGGGCAGCGTCGCGTCGACGAGGTCCTCGTAGGTGCACATGCCCTGCACGTCGGCGGTGCGGGCGGCGGGGTCGACCGCGATCACCCCGCCCAGCC
This sequence comes from Marmoricola sp., assembly GCA_052040065.1. Taxonomy (GTDB): domain Bacteria; phylum Actinomycetota; class Actinomycetes; order Propionibacteriales; family Nocardioidaceae; genus Marmoricola. Next base: position 1,947 of record JBQGFI010000188.1, on the reverse strand, counting down.
CGGAGACGTCGAGACCCGGCGACGTCACGCTGGTGCGCGGGCGGAAGAGGTTGGAGGTGCGCTTGGCCAGCCGCACCGGCGCGCCCGGCGGGATCGCGGCGTACGACGCGCGCAGCCGGTCGACCGCCGCGTCGTGGGCGGCCCGGCCGGTCACGGCGGGCATCTCGGCGCGACGGAGCAGTCCGACGAACGGCACGCTCACGGCACTCCCCTCCCCCAGGGCTTTGGATGACTTCTGGCAACTACCTTCCGTCAGCCCCAACCTAGGACACACCACCGACATTCCGGTGTCACGGGGGGCTCAGGTCGTGGTGGCACCCGTCACCGTGCCGCGGACGTCGGCGAGCAGCACGGGTACGCCGCGGCCCGCGACGTGGCGGAGCACGGCGAGGTCGGCCTCGGCGGCCTCGGCGGACTCGCCGAGCACGACGGCGGCCTCGAGCCCCTGGGCGGCGCTGGCGACGGCCATCGCGACCGCGGCGCCGACCGCGGAGACCTGCAGCGAGGGCAGGTCGACCGTCGCGGCGGCGTAGGTGCGGCCGTCGAGGTCGCGCACGGCGGCGCCCTCGCGGGCTCCGGCCCGGGCCCGGGTGGCGCGAGCGAGCGTGAGCAGCTTGCGGTCCTCGGCGGTGGGCTCGTCCACCTCAGCCCTCGCCGACGGTCGGGGTCGGGAGCGGGGTGCCGGCGGGCCTGTCGGGGTCGGCGGCGAACCACTCCCCGAGCAGCCGGGCCTGCAGGTCGAACATCTCGCGGTGCTCCTCGGGCTCCCCGTGGTCGTAGCCCAGCAGGTGGAGCATCCCGTGCACCGTCAGCAGCTCGACCTCGTCGCGGGTGCTGTGGCCGGCGTCGGCCGCCTGCTGGGCGGCCACCGCGGGACAGACGACGAGGTCGCCCAGCACGCCCTCCTCGGGCTCGGCGGTGACCAGGCCGGGGCGCAGCTCGTCCATCGGGAAGGAGAGCACGTCGGTCGGTCCCTCCTTGCCCATCCACCGGGCGTTGAGCTCGGCGATCGTCGGCTCGTCGACGGCGGTGAGGCACAGCTCGGCCTGCGGGTGCACCCGCAGCTGCTCCATGACGAAGCGGGCGAGTCGCTGGAGCCGCGCCTCCTCGAGCGGGTGGTCGCTCTCGTTGAGGATCTCCACGCTCACGGGCGAGCCTGACCGGAGCCGTGGCGGGGGCGCTGCTGCGGCTGCCGCGCGTCGTGGGCGTCGTACGCCGCCACGATCTGGCCGACGAGCCGGTGCCGCACCACGTCGCTCGCGGTGAGCCGGTTGAAGGAGATGTCCTCGACGTCGTCGAGGATGTCCTCGACCACGCGCAGCCCGGACTTCTGCCCGCTGGGCAGGTCGACCTGCGTGACGTCGCCGGTGACCACGATGCGCGAGCCGAAGCCGAGCCGGGTCAGGAACATCTTCATCTGCTCGGGCGTGGTGTTCTGCGCCTCGTCGAGCACGATGAAGGAGTCGTTGAGCGAGCGACCGCGCAGGTAGGCCAGCGGCGCGACCTCGATGGTGCCGGCCGCGAGCAGCTTGGGGATGGACTCGGGGTCGACCATGTCGTGCAGCGCGTCGTACAGCGGCCGCAGGTAGGGGTCGATCTTCTCGCTGAGCGTGCCGGGCAGGAAGCCGAGCTTCTCCCCCGCCTCGACGGCGGGGCGCGACAGGATGATCCGGTTGACCTTCTTGGCCTGCAGCGCCTGCACGGCCTTGGCCATCGCCAGGTAGGTCTTGCCCGTGCCGGCGGGGCCGATGCCGAACACGATCGTGTTGTGGTCGATGGCGTCGACGTACTGCTTCTGCCCCATCGTCTTGGGCCGGATGCTCTTGCCCCGGGCCGTGAGGATGGCCTGGCTCAGCAGCTCGGCCGGACCCACCCCGCCTCGGTCGCGCTCGAGGATGCGGGCGGAGCTCGAGACCTCGACAGGGGTGAGCTCCTGGCCGTTGCGGA
>JBQGFI010000187.1:0-23419 GCA_052040065.1 Marmoricola sp. | reverse complement strand
TGGTCTGGCACTGGGAGCAGCAGCTGCGCCCGCGCCTCGACGGCCTGACCGACGAGGAGTACCTCTGGGAGCCAGCGCCCCGCTCCTGGAACCTGCACCCGCAGGCCGACGGCACTGTCGCCGTCGACCTGGGTGGTGCCGCCGACGAGCGTGTCGGTGGCGTCCTGGATGGCGCGCACCTCGGCCCGCAGCCGGGGCGGCATCACCTGGTCGAGCTTGGCCTGGGGGCGCACGGCGGCTTCGCTGGCGCCGGCGACCGTCCCGCCGGCCGCGAGCCGCAGCGAGACGGCCACCGCGACCGCCTCCTCGTCGGCCAGCAGCAGCGGCGGGAGCGCCTTGCCCGCTCCGAGCCGGTAGCCGCCACCGGTGCCGTGGGTGGCCTCCACGGGGTAGCCGAGCTCACGCAGCCGGTCGACGTCGCGCCGGATGCTCCGCGTCGTCACCCCCAGGCGCTCGGCCAGCTCCGGCCCCGACCAGGTGGGACGCGACTGCAGCAGTGCCAGCAGGGTGAGGACCCTCGCGGTCGTGCTCATGCCGCCATGGTCGCAGTCGCAGCGGACAGCAACTGTCCGCGTGGTGCGCGAGGCTGCGGGCATGACGACGAACCTGGACTGGACGACGCTGCTCCTGGACCAGCTGGAGTGGCACTGGACCCAGCAGCTGCGCCCCCGGCTGGAGGCCATGACCGACGCGGAGTACCTCTGGGAGCCGGTGCCCGGCTGCTGGAGCGTGCGGCCGCGCGGCAGCGGTGCGGCCCCGATCGAGGCCGGGGCCGGGGCGATGACCATCGACTTCGCCTTCCCCGAGCCCGACCCGCCACCGGTGACCACCATCGCCTGGCGCCTCGGCCACGTGATCGTCGGTGTCCTGGCGATGCGCAACGCCGACCACTTCGGCGGCCCGCCCGCCGACTACCGGTCCTGGACCTACGCCGCCACCGCTGCGGAGGCGCTCGCCCAGCTCGACGAGGCGCACGACCGCTGGGTCGCCGGCGTCCGGTCGCTCGACGCCGAGGCGCTGGCGCGGCCCTGCGGGGAGGACGGCTTCGCGCAGGACCCGATGGCAGCGCTGGTGCTGCACATCCACCGCGAGCTGCTGCACCACGGCGCCGAGATCGCGCTGCTGCGCGACCTCTACCGCGCCCGGCACTGACGGTCGGTGCCCCGGCGCCCGCGGTCCCCGAGTTCGCTGCGGCGCCGCCCGGGCTGTGTCATCGTGGCGGCATGGCATCCGCGTGGGCGCTGCTCGTCGAGGACTCGGCCGAGTTCGCTCGACTGGGCCAGGGTGTCCTGGAGCGCGAGGGCTACCAGGTCGTGCACGCCGACTCCGGCGAGGAGGCGCTGCGGCTCAGCCAGGAGCAGGACTTCGACCTCTTCCTCATCGACGTGGGCCTGCCGGGCATCGACGGCTTCGAGGTCTGCCGCCGGCTGCGGCAGCACAGCGACGCCTACGTGGTCATGGTCACCGGCCGTGACGAGGAGACCGAGAAGGTCGTCGGACTCCGCATCGGCGCCGACGACTACGTCACCAAGCCGTACTCCCCCCGCGAGCTCGCGGCGCGGCTGCACGCCCTGCGCCGGCGCCCGCGGGCGGCGCCGTCCCCGCCGCCGGCTCCGACAGGACGGGTCGCCATCGACCGCGACGCCCGCGAGGTGCGCGTCGACGGCGTGCTCGTCGGTCTCACGCGCCTCGAGTTCGACCTGCTCGACGTGCTGGCCCGGACACCGCGCCGGGTGCTGACGCGCGGCCAGCTCCTCGAGCACGTGTGGGGCTACGCCGACGGCGACGACCACGTGGTCAACGTGCACATGGGCAACCTGCGCCGCAAGCTGCGCGAGCAGGCTCCCGACCTCGACTGCCTGCGCACGGTGCGGGGCGTGGGCTACCGGTTCGAGCCGGTCGCCGACGCCCCGGCCTGACCGGGCGCGGGAAGCCAGACCCGGGCCACGGTGCCCCCCTCCGGACGACGCTCGAGCGCGACGCGACCGCGCCAGCGCAGCAGCACCGACCGGACGACCGCCAGGCCCAGGCCCGGACCCTGGTGCTCGAGCCGCTTGGTCTCCTCGGTGCGGAAGAACGGCTCGCCCACGGAGTAGTACTCGTCGTCGGCGATGCCGATGCCGGTGTCGCTGATGACGACCTCGACGCCGTCGTCGGCCCCGGTCACCGACACCTCGACCGATCCCCCGGCCCCGGTGAACTTCACCGCGTTGTCGAGCAGCCGCTCCAGCAGGATGCGCAGGTCCTGGGCCTCGATCGCGGCCGTCGCGTCGTCGCGGTGGGCGAGGCGCAGCTCGACCCCCCGCTCCTGGTGCCGCACCCGCGCGAGCGCGTCGTCGAGCACCGGGAGCACCCGGGCGACGACCGGCACGGAGGTGTCCGGTGCCTGGCTGCGGCTGGCGAGCAGGCCGACGTTGTCGGCGAGCCCCCGCAGCCGGTCCATGCTGCCGTCGAGGCGGGTGAGCAGCCAGGCGCGCTCGGGGTCGTCGTCGCCCATCTCGTCGCCGAGCAGCTCCAGGCCGGTGCGCAGGATCGTCATCGGGGTGCGCAGCTCGTGGTCGAGCGTCACGAGCAGGTCGGTGCGCAGCTCGTCGAAGCGCGCTCGCGCGTGCTGCTCGGCCGAGGCGACACCCGCCAGCTGCTCGAGCGCCTGGCCGAGCTCGTGGGCAGCCCGCTCCAGCAGGCGTCGGTCGCGCGGCGTCCACGCGCGCACCACCCCCTGCCAGGCGACGAGCAGGTGGCGCTCGCCGCCGACGTGCACGTGCGCCGTGGCGACGGCGGCGCCGCGACCGTGCCCGGCGACCCCGGCGGGCGCGAGCGGACCCGACGCGGTGTTGACCAGCGACACCGGCTCCTCGCCGTCGCCGTGGGCAGCGACGAGCAGGTCGGCGAAGGCGCCGGGCGCCTGCAGCCAGCAGTCGTCGACCTCCAGCAGCCGGCCGACGAGCTCGGTGACGGCGCCGACCACCTCACGGCCGTCGGCCCCGGGGCGGACCAGCTCCCCGCCGGTGCGCAGCACGTCGCCCAGGAGGTCCGGCGTCTCGGAGATGCGCGGCACGAACCGCATGGGAGTCGGCTCCGGTGACGTCGCCGGATCGTGGTGCGCGTCGTTGTGGATCAGGTACATGTCGCCAGCGTGCGTGCCGATGATCAAGACCGGGTCAACATCGTCGCCTGATTCGGTGTCGGACAACGTCGTCAGCCCGTCGGCCCCTCGTCGCGCCATCGGCACCAGGCCTGCCGCGTCGGCTCGACGAGCGGCTCCAGCTCCACGCAGTCCGCCTCGAGCGCCTCCACCCGTGCGGCGACGTCGGCGAGCGCGCCCGCGCCCAGCTGGCGGGACGCGGCCTTGAGCCGGTGGGCCTGCAGCTGCAGCTCCTCCGCCGCCCCCGCCTCGTGGGCGGCCAGCATCGCCGCGAGACGCTCCGGGAGGGAGTCGACGAGCATCCCCACCAGCTCCTCCACCTCGCTGCGCTCGCCGAGCATGTCGACGAGGTCGTCGAGGACGTGCTCGTCGACGAGCGCGTCGGCGCGGGGCGACGGGCCTGCGTGGGAGGCGACCATGTCGAGCTCCTCGGGGGGAGTCGGTGCTCTCGGTGCGGGGGGACTCCTGACACATCGGCGGTCTTGAGGTGATCTTGAGGGAATTCCGCTCAAGCCCTGAGGTCGACGGCCGATCTTGGAGGAGTGAGAAACCCAGGCACCCGTACCGCGCACGCCTCCCGCTGTGCCGCACTCGCCCTGCTCGCCTCCAGCATGCTGCTCGCCGGCTGCCGCGCCGAGGCCGCTCCCTCCGATGCCGCGGACGCGTCGGCGTCGCCGCCGGAGCTCACCGCCACGGCGGCGACGCTGCGCCCGGGCGACCAGGTGCCGGCTCCCCGCGGCAAGGTGGTGCTCACCATCGAGGGCGGCGACGTGACCAACGTCGGCGACAGCCTGCAGCTCGACATGGCGCAGCTGGAGTCGATGGGCACCGTGAGCTACGAGGTCGACGACAGCGAGGCCACGGGCGCGCGGGCCGAGTTCAGCGGTCCCCTCCTGCGCACCGTCCTGGACGTCGCCGGCGCCTCCGGCACGACCCTGCACACGGTCGCCCTCAACGACTACGTGGTCGACATCCCCGCCAGCGACGCCGCCGACCTGCCCGTGATGGTCGCGACGCGTCAGGACGGCGAGCCGATGTCGGTCGCCGACTACGGGCCGCTGCGCCTGATCTACCCCACCGACGACTACGACCTGGACGACGCGACCTACCTCCCGCGCTGGATCTGGCAGCTGGAGAAGGTCGTCGTGCGCTGATGCCGCACCGCCGGCTCCGCCGCGCGATGTCGCGTCGGGCCCTCCTCGTCGTCACGCTCGGGCTGGTGCTGCTGGGCGGGACCGTCAGCGTCGCCTGGCAGGTGCAGCAGCAGGCGGCGACGCTGTCGCAGCGCGTCACCACCACGCAGGACCTCGTCGACGCCAACGTGCGCACCCTGAGCCAGGCCCAGCGTGAGCTGCTCCGGCTGGAGGCCCTCCTGCTGGAGGGGGCCGACCGGGAGCAGGTGCGCCTGCAGATGGCCTTCGTGACCCAGCGGGCCCACGAGTCCGCGCTGGACTACCAGCTGCGCACCCTCGGCGACCGTCGTCTGCTCGACACGGCCCGGGCCAACGAGCGCACCTGGCTCACCGAGGCCCGGCCCGCAGTGCGCCGGGCGATGACGACGCGGCAGGCGGCCGACGTCGGCGCCGCACAGCAGGCGATCCAGGAGCTGGAGCAGTCGTACAACTTCCTGGTCTCCCAGGGCGAGATCTCGCGGAGGGCCCAGGCGGCGAGCGCCAACAGCGAGACCCGCGAGCTCGTCGGGCACACCCAGCGGCAGCTCTGGTGGGTCGTCGGCCTGGTCGTCCTGGCCCTGCTCACCCTCGGCGTCGGTGGCACGGCGCTGCTCCGGCTGGACCGGCAGCGCGCCGCGGCCGTCTCGCACCTGGAGGCGGCCAACGAGGACCTCACCTGGTACGCCCGCATCGTGCAGGCGACCAGCAGCATGATGCTGGTCACCGACACCCGCGGCACGGTGACGTGGAGCAACAGCCGCTACCACGAGTTCGCCGGGCTGAGCGCGCAGGACGTGCAGGGCCGCGACGTCCGCGGGCTCGTGAGGACCTCGGACGACGCCGAGACTCAGGTGCTCGACGAGGGCATCGAGCACGGCCAGCCGGCGCGGATCGAGCTGCAGCTGACCCCGCAGACCGGGCGGCCGGTGTGGGCCTCGGTCACGATGTCGCCGGAGTTCGCCACCTCGGGCGAGCTGCGCGGCTTCGTCTTCGTGCTGGAGGACATGACCGAGCGGCACGAGGCCGAGATCATGCTCGACCGGGCGCGGCTGGCGGCCGAGGAGTCCGCCCGCGCCAAGGCCTCCTTCCTCGCGACCATGAGCCACGAGATCCGCACGCCCCTGAACGCGGTGCTCGGACTGACCGACCTGCTGCTCCAGACCGAGCTGGACCCCGAGCAGCGCGACTACGTCGGCACCGCCAAGCAGAGCGGCCAGCACCTGCTCGACCTGGTCAACGACGTGCTCGACTTCTCGGCGCTGGAGTCGGGCCGGCTGCAGTACGACAGCGCGCCGATGTCGCTGCGCGCGCTGCTCGAGAGCACCATCGCCATGTTCTCCCCCCAGGTCGAGGCCAAGGCGCTGACGCTGACCCACGAGCTCGACCCCCGGCTCCCCGACCAGGTCCGCGGCGACAGCGTCCGGCTGCGGCAGGTGCTGGTGAACCTCGTCGGCAACGCCGTGAAGTTCACCGAGGACGGGGGTGTGGTGCTCCGCTCGCGGGTGCTGGAGCGCTCCGCGCACAGCTGTCAGGTCGAGATCACCGTCACCGACACCGGCATCGGGGTGCCGTCGTGGCGGATCCCCCAGCTCTTCCAGTCCTTCGTGCGCGGTGACGCGAGCACCACGCGCCGCTACGGCGGCACCGGGCTCGGTCTGGCGATCTGCCGCGGGCTGGTCGAGGGCATGGGCGGCGACGTCGAGCTGACCTCCGAGCTCGGGGTCGGCACGACGGTGACCGTGCGCCTGGTCCTGCCCGTGGTGCAGGAGACCCTGGCCGGCCGCAGCCGCACCGACGACAGCCTCCCCGACTTCTCGCGGCTGCGGGTCCTGGTGGCCGAGGACGACCCCATCAACCAGAAGGTCGTGACCAAGATGCTCGGCCGCTTCGGCGTCGTGCCGCGCGTGGTCGTCAACGGTCAGGAGGCGGTCGCCGCGGCCGGCGAGGAGTCCTTCGACGTCATCCTGATGGACGTGCAGATGCCCGTGATGGACGGCGTGCGCGCCGTGCACCTGGTGCGGCAGCTCGGGCTGGTGCCGCAGCCCCGCGTGATCGCGCTGACCGCCAACGCCCTCACCGGCGACCGGCAGCGCTTCCTGGACGCGGGGATGGACGACTACGTCAGCAAGCCGATGACCATCGACGCGCTGGCCGACGCCCTCGACCGTGCCGTGCGCGAGGTGCCCGAGACGGTGGCTCAGCGCGCCGAGTAGTCCCGGAAGCCGCGCTTGGTCTTGCGACCGAGGTAGCCGGCGGTGACGAGGTGCTCGAGCAGCGGAGCGGGAGCGAAGCCCGGCTCGCGGAACTCCAGGTAGAGCTCGCGCTGGATCGCCAGCGACACGTCGTTGCCGACCACGTCGAGCAGCTCGAAGGGGCCCATCGGGAGTGCGCAGCCCTGCTTCATCGCGGTGTCGATGTCGTCGGCGGTGGCGTAGTGCGCCTCGAGCATCTTGATCGCGTCGTTGAGGTAGGGGAAGAGCAGCGCGTTGACGATGAAGCCCGCCCGGTCGCCGCACGAGACCGGCACCTTGCCGACCGCCGCGCACAGCGCCTGCACGGTCTCGGCCACCTCAGTGCTGGTGGAGACCGTCGAGACGACCTCCACCAGCTTCATCACCGGCGCGGGGTTGAAGAAGTGCATGCCGATGACGTCGTGCGGCCGGTCGGTCGCCCCCGCGCACGCGATGATCGGCAGCGACGAGGTCGTGGTCGCGAGGATCGCGCCGGGCTTGCAGATCTCGTCGAGGTTCTCGAACAGCGTCGTCTTGACCTTGAGGTCCTCGGCGATCGCCTCGATGACGATGTCGACGTCGCCGAGGTCGTCCAGCGAGGTCGTGCCGGTGAGCCGGCCCAGCACCTCGGGCTTGGCCGACTCCTCCAGGCGGCCCCGCTGGATCGCCTTGTCGAGCGAGCGCTCGATCGTGGCGGCGACGCCGTCGACCTTCTCCTGGCTGCGGCCGACGTAGGTCACGGCGTACCCCGCCTTGGCGAAGACCTCGACGATGCCGCTGGCCATCGTCCCGGTGCCGACGACGCCGACCCGTCGGATGTCGTGGCGCAGCTGGGGGGCCTCGTCGGCCGAGGGCGTGCGCTCGTCGGGCACCACCACCGGGGAGTCGGCCGCCTCGTAGGTGTAGAAGCCGCGGCCGGTCTTGCGGCCGAGCAGGCCCGCGGTGACCATCTGCTTGAGGATCGGCGCCGGCGCGTGCAGCCGGTCGCGGCCCTGCCGGTACATCGTCTCCAGGATCTCGTACGCCGTGTCGAGCCCGATCAGGTCGAGCAGCGCCAGCGGGCCCATCGGGTAGCCGCAGCCGAAGCGCATCGCGGCGTCGATGTCCTCGCGGCTGGCGTAGCGGTGCTCGAACATCGAGACGGCGTGGTTGAGGTAGCCGAAGAGCAGCGTGTTGGCGATGAAGCCCGCCTTGTCGCCGCAGACCACGGGGTTCTTGCCCAGGGTCCGCACCAGCGCGGTGACGTCCTCGAGCACCTGCGGCTCGGTGACCACCGTGCGGACCACCTCGACGAACTTCTGCACCGGCGCGGGGTTGAAGAAGTGCACCCCCACGACCCGTCCCGGGTGCCGGTTGGCGGTCGAGATCTCGGTGACCGAGAGCGAGGAGGTGTTGGTCGCCAGCACGGCGTCGGCGGAGACCACGTCCTCCAGCTCGGCGAAGATCCGCTTCTTGACCTCCAGCGACTCCACGACGGCCTCGATCACGAGGTCGGCGTCGGCGAGGTCCTGCAGCGACGTGGCGTACCTGACGCGCCCGAGCAGCTCCTCGCGCTCGGCGTCGCTCAGCTTCTCGCGCTTGACCGCACGGGCCGTGGAGCCCTCGAGGTGCTGGCGCCCCCGGGTCGTGCCCTCCTCGTCGACCTCGACGCCGATCACGGCGTAGCCGTGCCGCGCGAAGACCTCCGCGATGCCCGCCCCCATGGTGCCGAGGCCGATGACGCCGACCGTGCCGAACTCGCGCTGCGCTGCCTGTGTCATGGCGGGCATCCTGCCAGGGTTAATGCTCGTTCACGATGTGGCGAGGGTCACGACCGCGCGCCGCTCACGTGGTCGCGCGCTCCTCCTTGGGCACCTCGCGGATCTCGCCGCTGCGCAGCCCCGCACGGAAGGCGCGCAGCTCCTCCTTCACCTTGGGCAGCAGCAGGTAGCAGCCCAGCAGGTTGACGATGGCGCAGACGAAGAGCATCGAGTCGGCGAAGGTCAGCACCGAGCTGAAGGTGATCACCGAGCCGATCACCGTGAAGGTGCAGAAGAGGGTCTTGAAGACCGCCTCGCTGCGGCGCGAGCGCCCGAAGACCGTCGTCCACGCCTTCATCGTGTAGTACGACCAGGTGATCAGCGTGGAGAAGGCGAAAAGGGCGACCGCGATCGCGAGGATCACCGGGAAGACGGGCAGGAAGGTCTCGAAGGCGCGCGAGGTGACCACGACGCCGTCGGGAGCCGGTCCGCCGCCGGCGACGATGGCGCGCTGCTCGGAGTAGAAGGCGGTGTCGGCGACCACGATGGTCAGCGCCGTCATGGTGCAGATGACCACGGTGTCGATGAAGGGCTCGAACATCGCCACGAAGCCCTCGGTCACCGGGTGGCGGGTCTTCACCGCGGAGTGCGCGATCGGCGCGGACCCGACGCCGGCCTCGTTGCTGAAGGCCGCGCGCTGGAAGCCGATGATGAGCACGCCGACGAAGCCGCCCGCGACGCCCTCGGGGGCGAAGGCGCCCGAGACGATGGTCCCGAAGGCCTCGGGGATGTTCGCGAAGTTGATGCCGATGACGAGCAGGCACGCGACGACGTAGATCAGCGCCATCATCGGCACCAGCCGGGCGGTGACCGCGCCGATGGACTTGATGCCACCCACGATCACGGCGGCCACCAGCAGCGCGAGGACGATGCCGAAGACCAGCGCCGCCCCGGCGGAGTCGAGCAGGCCCCCGTCGCCGCCGGTGACCTCACGGGCCTGGGCGAAGGTCTGGTTGGCCTGGAACATGTTGCCGCCGATGGCGCCGAAGAGGAACAACGCCACGGCGAAGACCAGCGTGAGGACCTTCGAGACCGTGCCGCCGAAGCGCTCGAAGGCGATCGGCAGGTAGCGGAAGGGACCACCGGTGACCGAACCGTCCTCGTGGACCTCGCGGTACTTCACCCCGAGCGTGCACTCCACGAACTTGGTGCACATGCCGAAGATGCCGGCGAGGATCATCCAGAAGGTCGCGCCCGGGCCACCGAGCGTCACCGCGGCGCCGACACCGGCGATGTTGCCGAGCCCGACCGTGCCGGAGACGGCGGAGCTGAGCGCCTGGACGTGGGTGACCTCGCCGGTGTCGCTGGCGCGCGAATAGCGCCCCTGCAGCAGGTGCCAACCGGTCCGCCAGCCGGTGAACTGGATCCCCCGGAAGTAGATGGTGAAGACGACGGCCGCCACCACCAGCCACAGCACGATCAGCGGGATCGGCACCCCGCCGACCTTGGGGGCGTAGAAGATGAAGGACGAGACGGCGTTCGCGACGGGGTCGAAGGCGTTGTTGATGGCGCTCTCGACCGCGGCCAACCACCCCCAGTCCCCGGCGGTGGTCTCGTCAGCGGCCATGGGCAGTGGCGCGGCGTAGGACATGCCGATCGATACAAGCCGGAGCGGGCGCCGTGAGACAACCGCATCGGGTCACGATCCGGTAGCGATCTCCTCGACCAGCGCGACGACCTCCTCCGCGGTGCCCCACGACAGCGTCACCCCGGCACCGCCGTGGCCGTAGCAGTGCACGACCCGTCCCTCGGCCTCCACCCGGACCGACGTCCTCACCGGGCGCAGACCCACCCGCTGCGCGACGATCCGTCCGCGTGCCAGCTCCGGCACCAGCGCGGTCGCCCGGCTCCAGATCGCCTCGGTGGTCTCGGCCGAGACCGAGCGGCTCCACTCCCCCTGCTCGTCGGTGCCGCCCACCACGACCACCTCGGTCCGCGGGATGACGTAGGTCGGGCCGGCGGCGTGCAGCCACCAGCGGTCGAGCCGGACGCCGGCCACGTGGAGCACCTGCCCGCGCACCGGCCGCAGGTCGTCGTCGTGGGCCAGCAGCCGTGCGCCCAGCCCGGCCGCGTCGACCACGACCTCGTCGGCACGCGGCTCCGGCAGCCCCCCGAGGCTGGCGCGTGTCAGCGTGCCGCCCAGCTGCTCGAGCCGGGTGCGGAGCCAGACCAGGTAGAGCGGCATGTCGACCACCGGTGCCTGGAAGGACCAGGCGTCGGCGTACGGCGCGGGCGCGGCCACGCGCGCGAGGCCGGGCACGGCGTCGGCCCACCACGGGTCGGGCTCGGGGCGCTCGAAGACCTCGGTGCCCGGCAGCATCCGCACCCCGGCCGCCTCTCCGGCGAGCCCGGCGAAGACCTCGTAGGAGCGGGCCGACCACGCCGTCACGCGGTCGTACGGCAGCGCCTGGTAGGGCCCCCACACCGCGGCCGCGACCACGGAGGTGGTCTCGAGGGGCAGGTCGCGGGCCAGCACGTCGACCCGGTGGCCCGCCTCCGCGAGCCTGACCGCACAGGTCAGCCCGACGACTCCCGCCCCGACGACCACCACGCGTGCCACCGGCCCAGGATGGCAGGTAGATTCGCCGCCCGTGAGACTCGTCGTCGCGCGCTGCCAGGTCGACTACGCCGGACGGCTGACGGCGCACCTGCCGATGGCGACCCGCGTGCTGATGCTCAAGGCCGACGGCTCGGTGCTGGTGCACTCCGACGGCGGCTCCTACAAGCCGCTGAACTGGATGAGCCCGCCGTGCACGCTGCGCGTCGGCGAGACCGAGGACGGCCGGGTCGAGTGGCTGGTCGAGGCCAAGTCCGGCGACTCGCTGCGCATCATCGTCGAGGAGGTCCACTCCGACACCAGCCACGACCTCGGGGTCGACCCCGGGCTGGTCAAGGACGGTGTCGAGAAGCACCTGCAGGAGCTGCTCGCCGAGCACCCGGCGACCCTCGCCGACGGCCTGACCCTGGTGCGGCGCGAGTTCCCCACCGCCATCGGCCCGGTCGACCTGATGTGCCGGGCCGCCGACGGCGCCTCGGTGGCCGTGGAGATCAAGCGGCGTGGCGAGATCGACGGCGTCGAGCAGCTGACCCGCTACCTCGAGCTGCTCAACCGCGACCCCGCGCTGACCCGCAAGGGCCCCGTGCGCGGCATCTTCGCGGCCCAGGAGATCAAGCCCCAGGCCCGGGTGCTGGCCACCGACCGCGGCATCGGCTGCGCCGTCGTCGACTACGACGCCCTGCGCGGCATGGACGACCCCTCCGAGCGGCTCTTCTGAGCCGACCGCGCGGGCGGCGCGACACCGGGCCCCCGCAGGAGCACACTGGTGGCGAGGGGAGCCGCCGATGACCGAGCCCACGCTGTCGCCGCAGGAGCAGGCGGTGCTCCACGAGCACCTCCTGCCGCTGCGCCCCCTGCTCGGCCTGTGGCGGACCACCGGGACCGTGCACGGCCGGAGCGGCACCCGCAGCGCCCGGCTCAGCGGCCACGACTCCTGGACGGCGCTCCCGGGCGGGCGCTGGATCGCCCACCAGAGCGCGACGACGACCTCGGGCGTGCCCAACTACCTGCACGAGATCGTGGGCGGGCGCCACCCCGACGGCGGCTGGCAGATGCTCGTCTTCGACGAGGGCCTGCTGCCGGAGCTCACCCGGGTCAGCCTCGACGGCCCACGCCTGGTCGTGGTGGAGGGCGAGGGCACCCGCGGGGTCTTCGACCTCGGCCGGGCGGAGCAGGGGGTGGTGACCGCGACCTGGGAGCGCGAGGTCGACGGCGCCCCGGTGCCCTGGCTCGAGCTCGCCTTCCGGCGGCGCTGAGCGGCCTCCGCCCGGAGAGGCTGTCGCGCCGGGCGACGCGGGCGCACACTGAGGTGAGCACGACAGTGACCGGTCCACGAGCAGTCCACAGGGGGAGGAGCCATGGTGCCCGCAGCGAACCACGACGACGACCTGCCCACCCCTCCCGAGGCGCCGTCGCTGGCCGAGCACCTCGGTCCGCTGCGGCCGCTGCTCGGCCGCTGGCGCACCAGCGGCACGGTCTTCGACCGCCGGGGCGAGGAGGCCGCGCGGATCCGCGGCCACGACACGTGGACGGCCCTGCCCGGCGGACGCTGGATCACCCACCAGAGCGCCACGCGCGTCGGCGACCGGCTCGTCCACGTGCACCAGGTGATCGGCGGCGAGCACCCCGACGGGGGCTGGCAGGTGCTCGCCTTCGAGGAGGGCACCATGCCCGAGCTGACCCGGCTGGTCGACGTCGGCGACGGCGTGGTGCAGGTGCTCGGTCACGGCACCCGGGCGACCTTCCGGCTGCCGGCGGGTCCCCAGGAGGCGCTGGCCGCCCACTGGGAGCGGCTCGTCGACGGCTACTGGCTGCCCTGGCTCCGGGTGCGCTACGAGCGCGACTGAGCGGTCGCGGTCAGCCCGCGTCGGAGCGCAGCGGGAAGGTCATCCGGAAGGTGGCACCCTGCCCCGCTCCCGCGACGACCTCGATGCTGCCGGCGTGGGCCTCGACGATGGCGAGCGCGATGGTGAGGCCGAGCCCGGCCCCGGGCGTCTGCTGGGCGACGGCCGTCGGCGCGCGGAAGAGGCGCTCGAAGAGCTGCTCGGGGTCCTCGTCGCCGATGCCGACCCCGGTGTCGACCACGTCGATCTGCGCCTGCGTCGCCGTGTGTCGCAGCAGGACGCGCACACGGCCACCGGCGGGGGTGAACTTGATGGCGTTGGAGAGCAGGTTGTCCAGCGCCTGGCCGAGCCGGTCGCGGTCACCGGCCATCGCGACGGCGTAGCCGGGGGTCTCGAGCGAGAGGCTGAGCTGCGCCTCCTCGGCCCGCGGACGGCCCGCCTCCACCGCGTCGCGCACCACCAGCTCGAGGTCGATCTCGGCGGCGCGGATGGACAGTCCGGACTCCTCGATGGCCACCAGGGTCAGCAGGTCGTCGACGAGCCGCAGCTCGCGCTCGGCGCTGCGCATGATGACCGACAAGAAGCGCCGGCCCTGGGGACTCAGGTCCTCCAGGTCGCCCATCAGCTCGCCGTAGCCGATCATCGAGGTCAACGGGGTGCGCAGCTCGTGGGAGACGGTGGCGAAGAACTCGTCCTTGACCCGGTCGGTCTCCTCCTGCATCCGGCGACGCTCGGAGATGTCGCGCACCGCGGCGAGCACGAGCAGGCCCTCGTCGGTCTCCAGCGGCGAGAGCGTGATCTCGACCGGCAGCTCCGAGCCGTCCTTGCGGCGCGCCCGGAGGTCGCCGGCCAGCCCCATCGGCCGGGCCTCGGGCTCGGTGACGTAGCCCTGGCGGAAGGCCATGTGCATCCCGGCGTAGCGGTCGGGCACCAGCACCTCCACCTGCTGCCCCACCAGCTCGGAGCGCGCGTAGCCGAACATCTGCTCCGCCCGGGCGTTGACCAGCGTGACGACGCCGCTGCGGTCGACGATGACCATCGCGTCGGGGGCGGCCTCGAGCAGCCCGCGGAAGAGCTTGGTCTGCTGCTGCTTCTCCCCCGCGTCGCGCATCACCACGGTGATGCGGGGTCCGTCGGAGGTCGAGACGGGCCCGATCGTGAGGTCGAGGTGGAGCCGCTCCCCGTCGCTGCGGAGCACCCGGCAGTCACGCACGGTGACCTCGACCTGGTTGACCGTCACCGCGGTGACCATGGTGCGCTGGAAGTCGTGCATGGTGTCGCGGCCGAACTCGGTGATCGGCATGCCCTCCATCGCCGACGCCGGCACCCCGACGAGCGAGGCGGCCTCCTGGTTGGCGACGAGGATCGTCCCCTCGGCGTCGCAGAGCACCATCGCCTCCTCCGAGGCGTGCACCGTCGCCGCGAGAGCGTCGTGCTCCCACGGTCGATCGTCGTGCGCCTGCAGCATGGGGGTGTGCTGTTCGCTTCCGTGTCGTCGCCCTAGTCGGCCTCGCCGGGGCGGCCTTCCGCACACTACGACGCCCGGCGCCGCTGGGTCGCCGGTTCGCGAAGGTGGCGTCCGGTTTGCCCGCAGGTTTTCTAGACCAGCCCGTGGGCCGCGCGGATCGCCTGCACGATGCCGCCCATCGCCTGGGTGAGGCTGAAGTCCTTGGGGGTGAAGACGGCGGCCACGCCGAGCTCCTTGAGGGCCCGCGCGTCGCGGTCGGGGATGATGCCGCCGACGATGACGGGGACGTCGTCGATGCCGGCGGCGCGCATCTCCGCGAGCACGTCCGGCACCAGCTCCATGTGCGAGCCGGAGAGGATCGAGAGGCCGACGCAGTGCACGTCCTCGGCCACCGCGGCCGAGACGATCTGCTCCGGCGTGAGGCGGATGCCCTGGTAGACGACCTCGAAGCCGGCGTCCCGCGCCCGCACGGCGACCTGCTCGGCGCCGTTGGAGTGACCGTCGAGGCCGGGCTTGCCGACCAGCAGCCGCAGCCGCCCACCCAGCTCCTCGCCGGTACGCCGCACCAGCTCGCGGACGTCGGTCAGCTCCTGGCCGCCGTCGGCGAGCCCGACCGCGCCGGAGACCCCCGTCGGCGCCCGGAACTCGCCGAAGACCTCGCGCAGGGTGCCCGCCCACTCCCCCGTGGTGGCGCCGGCCCGGGCCGCCGCGCGCGGCGCCGGCAGCCGGGTGGCGTCGGTCTTGGCCGCGGCCGCCAGCTCGGCCAGGGCGGCTGCGACGGCGTCCGGGTCGCGCTGCGCCAGCCACTCCTCGAGCCCGGCGACGGCGGCCCGCTCCGCCTCGGGGTCGGCGGTCTGGATGGCGGTGTCGAGGTCGGCGGTCAGCGGCGACGGCTCGGTGGTCTCGTAGCGGTTGACCCCGACCACCACCTCCTCCCCGCTCTCGATCCGGCCGCGGCGGGCGGCGTGGCTGCTGACCAGCTCCTGCTTCATGTAGCCGGACTCGACGGCCGCGATCGCGCCGCCGAGCGACTGCACCCGGTCGATCTCGGCACGGGCGTCCTCGACCAGCCGGGCCACGCGCGCCTCGACGACGTGCGAGCCGTCGAAGAGGTCCTCGTGCTCCAGCAGGTCCGACTCGAAGGCGAGCACCTGCTGCAGGCGCAGTGACCACTGCTGGTCCCACGGGCGCGGCAGGCCCAGCGCCTCGTTCCACGCGGGCAGCTGCACGGCCCGGGCCCGGGCCCCCTTGCTCAGCGTCACGCCGAGCATCTCCAGGACGATGCGCTGCACGTTGTTCTCCGGCTGCGCCTCGGTGAGCCCGAGCGAGTTGACCTGCACGCCGTAGCGGAAGCGCCGCATCTTCGGGTCCTGGACGCCGTAGCGCTCCCGGGTGATCTCGTCCCACAGCTGCACGAAGGCGCGCATCTTGCACATCTCCTCCACGAAGCGCACGCCCGCGTTGACGAAGAAGGAGATCCGGCCGACGACCTTCTCGAAGTCCTCCTCCGAGACCTGGCCGGAGTCCTTGACCCGGTCGAGCACCGCGATCGCCGTGCACAGGGCGTAGGCCAGCTCCTGCGTGGGCGTCGCGCCCGCCTCCTGCAGGTGGTAGCTGCAGATGTTGATCGGGTTCCACTTCGGGATCTCGTTGACGGTGTAGGCGATCACGTCGGAGATCAGCCGCAGGGAGTGCTCGGGCGGGAAGACGTAGGTGCCGCGGGAGAGGTACTCCTTGATGATGTCGTTCTGCGTCGTCCCCGCCAGCTGGGCGGCGACCTCGCGCGGCTCCAGATCGGGGTTCTGCTCCTCCGCGACGACCTGGTAGAGCGCCAGCAGCCACATCGCCGTGGCGTTGATCGTCATCGAGGTGTTCATCCCCGTGAGCGGGATGTCGGCGAAGAGGCGGCGCATCTCCCCCAGGTGCGGCACCGGGACGCCGACCTTGCCGACCTCGCCCCGCGCCAGCGGCGAGGTGGGGTCGTAGCCGGTCTGGGTGGGCAGGTCGAAGGCGACCGAGAGCCCGGTCTGCCCCTTGGCGAGGTTGGTGCGGTAGAGCTTGTTGGACTCGGTGGCCGAGGAGTGACCGGCGTAGGTCCGCATCACCCACGGGCGGTCCTTGGCTGGACGGGCGCTCGTCTCACTCATGGCCCGAGGGTAGGCCCGGCCACTACCGGTGGGTAAGGCATGTTGCCTGCGTCACACGGGCGGAATCTCACACGGCGACGGGTCACCACGGGAGCAGCGGACGGTGCCGCTCGACCACCTGTCCACCGACGTCGCGCAGCTCGACCCGGATCGCGCGCAGCGGGCTGTCGGTCGGCACGGCGGGCACCTCGACCCCGCTCGGGGCGCTCCACTCCTCCTGCATCGAGGCGTCGTCGCGTTCCCCCTCGTCGAGCACCACCCCGAATCCGCCCGTGCGGGACTCGACCGGCACCTCGTAGCGCCGCTCCCCCGTCGGGGTCGTCACGACGACGACGGCCGTCCGGGCGTCACGCCGGCTCGTCATGCCGCTGACGACCGGGAAGTAGCGCTCCCGATCGGCACCGGGCGAGAAGGACAGGTCGGCGTGGGACGGCTCGCCCTGCGTGGTGCTCGAGCAGGTCATGCCCATCCCCGCCATGCGCCGGCTGCCGTCCCAGTTGTCGACCGTCGCACTGCACGGCTTGCCGTCGACCGTGCCGGCCCAGGCCGTCACCCGGCCGCCGTCGGGCAGGCGCAGGTCGAGGTAGCGCGTCATGTCGACCCGGTCGGTCGGCTCCGCCCCCACCATCGACCGCAGCCCGAGGTCGAGGAAGCCGGGCAGGGTGCCCGTGGCGTACGCCGCACCGGATCCCGCGGCGAGGACGCCGACCAGCGCGGCGCCCACCACGGCACGGTGACGCCGCTGGCCCCGACGGGCGGGTGCGGGACCGGTAAAGACCCGCTGCAGCTGCGCCTGGGACCAGGCCGGGTCGAGCCGGACCGGCTCGGGCCGCAGCGCGGCGAGGGTGCTGGTGCGGACCTGCTCGACGAGCTCGTCGTCACGGTGCGTGGTCATGCGGTCTCCTGGGGCGTCGTCACGGCGAGGGCTGCGGGTCGGTACGCCGCCGGCGGCGCCGGGCCGCGCTCGGCGCGCTCGAGCGCGCGCCGGGCCCGGTGGAGCCGGGTGCGGAACGCGCCCGGCCGGATGCCGAGCACCTCGGCCGCCCCCGCGGCGTCGAGGCCGTCCCACGCCACCAGCAGGAGGGCCTCGCGGTGGTCCTCGTCGAGGCCCGCCAGGGTGGCGAGGGCCTCCTCGCGCACCAGCACCTCGTCGCCGGCGCCGTCGGCAGGGGCGGCCACCTCGCGGAGCAACGCCAGCCGGTCGTCGAGGCGGAGACGGCGAGCCAGGTCGCGGCGCTCGGCACGCACCAGGTTGCGGGCGGTCGCGATCAGCCAGGGCAGGGGCGGGGCCGGCACGTCGTGCCACCGGCGCCACGCGACGGTGAAGGCCTCGGCGACGACGTCCTGGGCCCGGTCGTGCGGGACGTGGCGGCGCGCGTAGGCCAGCACGCGCGGGGCGTCGGTGTGCCAGGCCCGCGTGAAGTCCGCCGCGGCATCGGGTGCGCTCATGCCTGGTAGTGCTCGTCGGAGCCCCGTTGTTACCGCCGAGCTCCGGTCAGAGCGCCGGCGTGACCGGGCCCGACGGCAGGGTGCTGGGCTCCAGCGGCACCATCGCGCGCAGGTGGGAGAGGTGCAGCAGCCGCCGGACACCGCTGCTGGCGCCGCGGAGGACGACGCGCCCGCCGCGACGCAGGGCGACCCGGTTGGCGACGGCGAGGAGCTTCAGCGCGGTCATGTCGACCGACTCGACGGCGGTGACGTCGACGACGACCGTGCCACCGACCTGGTCGATGAGGTGGTAGAGCCGCTCGCGCAGCTCCGCGGTGCAGCGCACGTCGAGCGCCCCGTGCACCACGAGGACGTCGCCGTCGTACGAGAACTGCATCTGCCCCACCCCTTCCACCATGAGTACCACTGGGAGGGGGCCGCGGGCGCGCGACTTTCCGCAAGTGCGGCCAAACCGAGACCTGGGGACTACGCGGAGGCGACCGGGTCGTCCTCGAGGCGGCGTACCTCCGCGCCGACGCCGGCCAGCGTCTCGGCGAACCACGGGTAGCCGCGGTCGACGTGGTGCCCCTCCGCGACCACCGTGCGCCCCTGCGCCGCCATGCCGGCGAGCACCAGGGCGGCCCCGGCACGGATGTCGTGGGCGACCACGGGGGCGCCGGAGAGCACGGGGACCCCGCGCACGACGGCGTGGTGGCCGTCGGTGCGCAGGTCGGCGCCGAGGCGCGCGAGCTCCTGGGCGAACATGAAGCGCGCCTCGAAGACGTTCTCGGTGATCATCGCGGTGCCCTCGGAGACCGCGGCCAGCGCCATCGCGAAGGGCTGCAGGTCGGTCGGGAAGCCGGGGTAGGGCAGCGTCGCCACGTCGAAGGCGCGCAGTCGGCGCTCGGAGCGCACCGTGAAGCCGTCGTGGTCGACGTCGACCGAGAGGCCCGAGGCCACGAGCTTGTCGAGCACCAGGTCGAGGTGGTGGGCCCGCCCGCCCTCGACGCGGAGGCTTCCCCCGGCGATCGCGGTGGCGAAGACCCAGGTGCCGGTGACGATCCGGTCGGTCACGGTGTGGTGCTCCACCGGCGCGAGGCGGTCCACGCCGTCGACCTCCAGGGTCGAGCTGCCGATCCCGTCGAGGCGCGCCCCCATCGCCACGAGCATCTGGCACAGGTCGACGATCTCGGGCTCGCGCGCGGCGTTGTCGATGACGGTGTGGCCCCGGGCGAGCACCGCCGCCATCAGCAGGTTCTCCGTCGCCCCCACCGAGGGGAAGTCGAGGTAGAGCGAGGCGCCCCGCAGGCCGTCGGGCCCCACCTCGGCCACGACCTGGCCGTGCTCGATGCGCACCCGGGCGCCCAACTCGACCAGGCCGCGCATGTGCATGTCGAGCCCGCGCGAGCCGATCGCGTCGCCGCCGGGCAGCGCCACGCTCGCGCGCCCGCAGCGGGCGGTGAGCGGCCCCAGCACGGCGATCGAGGCGCGCAGCCGCCGCACCAGCTCGTACGGCGCCTCGTGGCCGAGGTCGTCGGGCACGTCGATCACCACGCGTCCCGAGCCCGACCCGGTCGTGCCGTCGACCTCGTCGGGGAAGGCGATCTCGACCCCGCAGCCCAGCTGCGTCAGCAGGTCGCCCATGACGACCACGTCGAGGATGTGCGGCACGTTGTGCACCACGCTGCGGCCGGGCGCCAGCAGGGCGGCCGCCATCAGCTTGAGCGCGGAGTTCTTCGCGCCCCCCACGTGCACGGTGCCCGCGAGCGGTCGGGTCAGCGGTCCCCCGGAGACGACCTCGAACCCGCTCATCCCGCGAGACTAGCGAGCAGCCGCTCCGCCTCGCGCGGGTGGCGCAGCACCAGGACCGGCGGACCCTCGCTCGCCTCGCACATGGCCCGGGTCGCCTCGCGCTTGCGGGGGTGGGCCGACTGCTGCCAGCGCAGGATCGAGTCCGGTCCGAGCGTGCGCCGATAGGGTCTCGACGTTGCCGTGGCAGACCCGCTCGCGGGTGAGCACCCGGCGGGCCGTGCGCCGCAGCAAGCGCCACCGGACGACGCGGAGCGGGTAGTCCAGCGCGACCACCACCTGCGCCCGCGCCAGCACGGTGGGGCGCACCCGGGAGTAGGCGGTGTCGAAGACCCACTCCTCGCCCGCAGCGAGGTCCTCGACGGTGGCGGCCAGCTGCTCGGGGGGCACCTCGGTCCAGCCCGGTCGCCAGCTCAGGTGGTCCATGTCGACGAAGGGCAGCCCGAGCCGCTCGGCCAGGGCCAGCCCCAGCGTGGTCTTGCCCGCTCCGGTCACGCCGTGGAGGAGGATCCGCCGCGCTCCCCCGAGCTGCTGCGTGACCGGCACCGGCTCAGACTGCCAGGTCGCCGAGGTCGGAGTGGGGACACGCACAGCTCTCGCGCTCCAGCGCCCAGCCGCGGCGTACCACCGCCTCGTGGGCGCAGCGCAGGCCGTGCCAGTCGTGGTCACAGTGCTCGCAGGTCATCAGCCACCTCCTCCGACCGTCGTACCTAGCCAACCGGACAGGTACCCACCTGGTCATCCGATCGGGTGGCGAGGTTGGTCACACCGTGGGTCGGCCCGGGGCCGCCGCCCTAGGGTGGAGCGCATGGTGAACCTGACGCGGATCTACACGCGCACCGGCGACGGTGGCAGCACCCGGCTCGGCGACATGAGCGAGACCACCAAGCTCGACCTGCGGCTGCAGGCCTACGCCGACGTCGACGAGACCAACGCCCACCTCGGCGTCGCGCTGGCGACGGGCAGCGTCGAGGACGACGTCGCCGCCGTGCTCACCCACGTGCAGAACGACCTCTTCGACGTCGGGGCCGACCTGTGCACCCCGGTGGTCAGCGACCCGGAGTTCCCCCCGCTGCGCATCGAGCAGGCCTACGTAGACCGCCTCGAGGGCTGGTGCGACGACTACAACGAGGGCCTCCCCGCGCTGCGGTCCTTCATCCTCAACGGCGGCACCCCCGCCGCCGCCCAGCGGCACGTCGCCCGCACCGTCTGCCGCCGCGCCGAGCGCTCGGGGTGGGCGGCCTTCGAGACCCACGGCGACCAGATGAACCAGCTCGCCCTGACCTACCTCAACCGCCTCAGCGACCTGCTCTTCATCCTCGCCCGCCACGTCAACCGCGCCCAGGGCGACGTGCTCTGGGTCCCTGGTGGCGAGCGCGGCTGACCGGCTGGCGGCCCCGGTGGAGGGCATTGTGGGGCCAAAAGGCCCCCCTCAGCCTCCGGCGCCCGCACCCCGCGAGCCGGGGGGGCCGGCCTCGAGCCAGGAGGAGAGGCCGGTGAGGGAGTCGGCGGCGAGGGCGAGCTCGAGGTCGCCCTCGCGGGTCTCGCAGCGGATGACGACCTGGTCGGCGTAGAGCATGTGCCGCTCGTCGGGGCTGCGGAGCCGCTGGCCCAGGAGCACCAGGTCGCGGCGCTGCCACACCCGGCTGGGCGACGGGCTGGGCGAGAAGATGCGGAACCACTCCAGGGAGTCGGCGCGGTAGCGGCCGAGGCCGAGGACCCAGGCGCCGTCGTCACGCACGCTCAGCTCGAAGGTGCCGCCGCGACGCTCCAGCAGGCGGCGCCGGACGACCAGCCCGACGCCGGCGAGGAGGACCAGCAGCAGCACGGCGCCGACCACGTCGAGCAGCCACAGCCACCAGGTCATCCGCACCTCGTTCCACCGCCGACCGGACCCCTGGGCTCAGGGTAGGAGATGCCCGGGAGCGCACGAGGGCCGCCCCGGTGCAACCGGGACGGCCCTCGTCGGTGGTACGGCTCAGCCGTTGCGCTCGGCGGCACGGACACGTGCCTCGAGACGGCGTACCTCGGTCTGCGCCTCGTCGTCGCCCTCGCCGGCCTCGTGCGCCCGCTCGAGGTCCTGGCGCGCCTTCGACAGGTCGATGTCGTGCGCCATCTCGGCGGTCTCCGAGAGGATCGAGACCCGGTCGTTGGCGACCGAGAGGAAGCCGGCGTCGACCGCGGCCACCCAGGTCTCGCCGTCGGTGGTCTGCACGTCGACGACGCCCTCGACCAGCAGCCCGAGCAGCGGCGCGTGCCCGCTGAGCACGCCGATGTCACCCTCGGCCGTGCGCGCGATCACGCGCTCGGCCTCGCCCGACCACACGAGGCGGTCGGCGGCGACGAGCTCGACGTGCAGGCTCACGAGGACTCCCCGGTCTGCTTCTGGATCTCGGCCCACTTCTTCTCGACGTCCTCGAGGCCACCGCACATGAAGAAGGCCTGCTCGGCGACGTGGTCGTACTCACCGTCGGCGATCTTGTTGAACGCCTCGATGGTGTCGGCCACGGGCACGGTCGAGCCCTCGATGCCGGTGAACTGCTTGGCCACGTAGGTGTTCTGCGAGAGGAACCGCTGGATCCGGCGGGCCCGGGAGACGATGATCTTGTCCTCCTCGGACAGCTCGTCGACACCCAGGATCGCGATGATGTCCTGCAGCTCCTTGTTGCGCTGCAGGATCTGCTTGATGCGGATCGCGCAGTCGTAGTGCTCCTTGCCGATGTACTGCGGGTCGAGGATCCGCGAGGTCGACGTGAGCGGGTCCACCGCGGGGTAGATGCCGAGCGAGGCGATCTCGCGCGAGAGCTCGGTGGTCGCGTCGAGGTGGGCGAAGGTGGTCGCCGGTGCCGGGTCGGTGTAGTCGTCGGCCGGCACGTAGATCGCCTGCATCGAGGTGATCGAGTGACCACGCGTCGAGGTGATGCGCTCCTGCAGCACGCCCATCTCGTCGGCGAGGTTGGGCTGGTAGCCCACCGCCGACGGCATCCGGCCGAGCAGCGTGGAGACCTCGGAGCCCGCCTGGGTGAAGCGGAAGATGTTGTCGATGAAGAGCAGCACGTCCTGGTTCTGCACGTCGCGGAAGTACTCCGCCATCGTGAGCGCCGAGAGCGCGACGCGCAGCCGGGTGCCCGGCGGCTCGTCCATCTGGCCGAAGACGAGGGCGGTCTGGCCGATGACGCCGGCCTCCTCCATCTCCACGATCAGGTCGTTGCCCTCACGGGTGCGCTCGCCGACGCCCGCGAAGACCGACACGCCGCCGTGGTCCTTGGCGACGCGGGCGATCATCTCCTGGATCAGCACGGTCTTGCCGACCCCGGCACCGCCGAAGAGGCCGATCTTGCCGCCGAGCACGTACGGCGTCAGCAGGTCGATGACCTTGATGCCGGTCTCGAACATCTCGGTCTTGGCCTCGAGCTGGTCGAAGGCCGGGGCCTTGCGGTGGATGCCCCACCGCTCCTTGACCTCGTACTACTCCCCCTCCTCGAGGTTGAGCACGTTGCCGAGGGCGTCGAAGACGTGGCCCTTGGTGACGTCGCCGACGGGCACCGTGATCGGGCTGCCGGTGTCCTGCACCGTCGCGCCGCGCACGAGGCCGTCGGTGGGCTTCAGCGAGATGGCGCGGACCATGCCGTCACCGATGTGCTGGGCGACCTCGAAGGGCAGCACCGTGGTCTCGCCGCCGAGGACGACCTCGGCCTCGAGCTTGTTGTAGATCTCGGGCATCTCGTCGGACGCGAACTCCACGTCGACGACCGGGCCGATCACCCGCGCGATGCGGCCGACACCGCCCTGTCCCTCGTTGGTCTGGGTCTCTTCTGC
>JBQGFI010000186.1:0-17145 GCA_052040065.1 Marmoricola sp. | reverse complement strand
CGGCCAGTCGGTCACCTACCTGCACAAGCGTGCGGCCGACCTGCCGCCGGCCGTCGGCGTGCTCGTGGAGTACGACGGCGCCGCCGCCGACGCCGCGCGCGGCGTCGCGATGCAGATCGCCGCGATGAAGCCGCAGTACCTCTCCCGGGAGGACGTCCCCGCCGACCTCGTCGCCAAGGAGCGCGAGATCGGTGCGGCCACCGCGCGCGAGGAGGGCAAGCCCGACCAGGTGATCGACCGGATCGCCGAGGGGCGCCTGCAGGGCTTCTTCAAGGAGGTCGTGCTGCTCGAGCAGCCCTCGGTCTCCGAGAGCAAGAAGTCGGTCAAGGCCGTGCTCGACGCGGCCGGCGTGACCGTGACGCGCTTCGCGCGCTTCGAGGTCGGCGCCTGACCCGCGCCACCACCCGCAGCACCCACGAGGGGCGTCGTCCACCCGGACGGCGCCCCTCGTCGCGTCCCGGCGGGTGCCGCCGGGCCGTGCGG
Organism: Marmoricola sp.; assembly: GCA_052040065.1. GTDB lineage: Bacteria > Actinomycetota > Actinomycetes > Propionibacteriales > Nocardioidaceae > Marmoricola. Next base: position 16,662 of record JBQGFI010000186.1, on the reverse strand, counting down.
GGGGGGCGGTGGCCGCCGGGCGACCGGCTCCGCGCGGCGGCGGTTGGTCCGGGCGGCGGCGCGTCGAGTAGGTTCGGCGGGAATCTGACGACGGGACGGGGCGATCAGGCATGGCGAGGTACGAACGGGTGCTGCTGAAGCTTTCCGGTGAGGTCTTCGGCGGCGGCAAGGTCGGTGTCGACCCCGAGGTCGTGCGCCAGATCGCCCGCGAGCTGGCCGAGGTGCAGCGCGCGGGGGTGCAGATCGCGATCGTCACCGGTGGGGGCAACTTCTTCCGCGGCGCGGAGCTGCAGCAGCACGGCATGGACCGTGCCCGCGCCGACTACATGGGCATGCTCGGGATCGTGATGAACTGCCTGGCCCTCCAGGACTTCCTGGAGAAGGAGGGCGTCGAGACCCGGGTGCAGACCGCCATCACCATGGGCCAGGTCGCCGAGCCGTACATCCCGCGCCGCGCCATCCGCCACCTGGAGAAGGGGCGGGTGGTCATCTTCGGTGCCGGCGCCGGCCTGCCCTACTTCTCCACCGACACCGTGGCGGCCCCGCGCGCGCTGGAGACCAAGTGCGAGGTCGTGCTCATGGGCAAGAACGGCGTCGACGGGGTCTACGACGCCGACCCGCGCACGCACCCCGACGCCACGAAGTACGACGAGCTGAGCTTCTCCGACGCGCTGCGCCAGGGGCTCAGGGTCGCCGACGCCACGGCGTTCGCGCTGTGCATGGAGAACAGCCTGCCGATGGTCGTCTTCGGGATGACCCCGCCCGGCAACATCCTGCGCGTCGTCGAGGGTGAGAAGATCGGCACGCTGGTCAGCGCCGGTCCCGCTCTCGGCTGACCGCACCGACGCACCTAGGAGACACAGACCCGTGACGATCAACCAGACCCTCGCCGAGGCCGACCAGAAGATGGGCAAGGCCGTCGAGGTCACCCGCGAGGAGTTCGCCGCGATCCGCGCCGGCCGGGCGCACCCCTCGATGTTCGCCAAGCTGACGGCCGACTACTACGGCACCCAGACGCCGCTGCAGCAGCTCGCCGGCTTCACCGCCCCCGAGGCGCGCGTGATCCTGGTGCAGCCGTACGACGTGGGCGCGCTCGGCGCGATCGAGCGCTCCATCCGCGACTCCGACCTGGGCGTCAACCCCTCCAACGACGGCCGCCAGATCCGCTGCGTCTTCCCCGACCTGACCGAGGAGCGGCGCAAGGAGTTCATCAAGATCGCCCGGGCCAAGGCCGAGGACGGCCGGGTCTCGGTGCGCAACATCCGCCGCACCGCCAAGCAGGCGCTGGAGAAGCTGGAGAAGGACGGCGAGGTCGGCAAGGACGACGTCACCGGGGCGGAGAAGCGGCTCGACGGCACCACCAAGAAGCACGTCGACCAGATCGACGAGATGCTCAAGGCCAAGGAAGGCGAGCTGCTCGAGGTCTGACCTCGATGACCCACCCCATGACCGAGAGCCCGCAACCGTCCTCCGAGGAGACCCCCACCGCACAGGCGACCGCCTCCAGCGGCCGCGCGGGTCGCAACCTCCCCGCCGCGATCGGCTCCGGCGTCGGCCTGGGCGCCGCGATCATCCTCTCGCTGGTCTTCTGGAAGCCGGCCTTCATGGTCATCGTGGTCGCCGCGGTGTGCGTGGCGGTCTGGGAGATGCACCAGGGGCTGCAGGCGCGGGGCATCGACATCCCGCAGGAGCCGCTGATGCTCGGCGGCTCGGTGATGGTGGTCGTCGCCTACGTCGGCGGCACCGGGCCGCTGGTCACCGCCACCGCCGTCACCGCCCTCGTCACGATGCTGTGGCTGCTGCGGCGTGGCGTCGAGGACTACGTGAAGAACTCCACGGCCTCGGTCTTCACGCTGATCTACGTGCCCTTCCTCGGCTCCTTCGTGGCGCTGCTGCTGGCGGAGCAGGGCTCCGACGGGGTCAAGGCCGTGGCCACCTTCATCGTGGTCACCATCGCCTCCGACATCGGCGGCTACATCGCGGGCGTGCTCTTCGGCAAGCACCCGATGGCCCCGGTGATCTCGCCCAAGAAGTCGTGGGAGGGCTTCGCCGGCTCGGCACTCGCGTGCGTGGCGGCGGGCGTGCTGCTCACGGTCTACCTGCTCGAGGCCGACTGGTGGATCGGCGTGGCCCTCGGCGCCATCGCCGTGGTCATGGCGACCCTGGGCGACCTGTGCGAGTCGGTGATGAAGCGCGACCTCGGCATCAAGGACATGAGCCAGGTCATCCCCGGCCACGGCGGGCTGATGGACCGGCTCGACTCCCTGCTCGCCTCCGTCGCCCCGATCTGGCTGCTGCTCCACTACGCCGTCTTCTGACCTGCCTCGGGTGGCTCCATCTCGGCGCGGACCCCGAGCAGCCGCACGGGACGGTCGTCGTCGAGCGCAGCGAGCAGCGCGAGCGCGGTGTCGGCGAGCACGTCCGGGTCGTAGGTCGGCGCCGCGAGCTTGCGGCTGCGGTTGACGGTGGCGAACGGGCGGAAGCGCACCTTGAGGAAGACCCGCACCGCGCGCCTGCCCTCGGCGCGCACGTCGTCGACCACCTGCGCCGCGAGCGCGCGCACGGCGGCGTCGATCTCCTCGGGGGTCTCCAGGTCGCGCTGGTAGGTGGTCTCGCGGCCGTGCGCCCGGGCCACCCACGGCGTGTCGTCGACGACGTCGGGCCCCACGCCCCGGCCCAGCCGGCCGATGCCCGGCCCGATGGTGGGACCGAACTCCGCCGCCAGCGGCTCGTCGGGGGTGCGCGCGAGGTCGTCGACGGTGTGGACCCCGAGGGTGGCCAGCCGCTCGGAGGTGCGGGGGCCCACGCCCCACAGGTCGCGCACCGGTCGGGCGCCCATCACCTCCAGCCAGTTGTGCCGGGTGAGCCGGTAGGTGCCCTGCGGCTTGCCGAGGTCGGTGGCGTTCTTGGCCCGCACCGTGGTGTCGCCGATCCCGACCGAGCAGTGCAGCCGGGTCGCCGCGAGCACCGCCGCCCGCAGCCGCTCTGCGTGGGCCTCGGGCTCCTCGTCGGCCGGGAGCGCGAGGCCGACGAAGGCCTCGTCCCACCCGAGCACCTGCACCACCGCGCCGGGCCGCGACCGCAGCGTGGCCATCACGACCTCCGACGCCGCGTCGTACGCCGCGTGGTCGACGGGCAGGAAGACCGCGTCGGGGCAGCGGCGGGCCGCCACCCGCAGCGGCATCCCCGAGCGCACGCCGTGCTCGCGGGCCTCGTACGACGCGGTGCTCACGACGGCGCGCTCGGTGGGGTCACCGCGCCCGCCGACGACCACGGGCAGCCCGGCGAGCTCGGGGCGCCGGAGCACCTCGACGGCGGCGATGAACTGGTCCATGTCGACGTGCAGCACCCAGCGGACCAGGTCGGGACCCTCGGGCATGAGCACATCGTGCCTCGGACCGGGGGAGGATCTGAGTAGCGTGACTCATGACGGCACCCCTTGCGACCGAGCAGGATCCCCTCATGCGGCAACCGCTCGCGGCTCGCACCTTCGAGACCTTCGGCACCGACCACCTCGTGCTGATCGCGCTCACGGTGCTGGGCGCAGCGGCCGCCGTGTGGTGGGGGCGGCGGCTCCGATCTCGGGGGGTGGAGTCGTCGTCCCTGCGCCGCACCGACCGGGCCGTGGCGGTGCTGCTCGTGGCCATCACCGCGCCGCTGCAGGTGCTGCAGTGGCTGCCGGACGACTGGTCGCTGAGCACGTCGCTGCCGATCCAGCTCTGCGACCTGTCGTGGATGCTCGCCGCCCTGGCGCTGTGGACGCGCGACCCGCGCGCGGTGCAGCTGCTCTACTACTGGGGCCTGACCCTGGTGCCGCAGGCGGTGCTGACCCCCGACCTGGTGGAGGGCTTCCCCCACCCGCGCTACCTGATGTTCTGGGCCATGCACCTGCTGGTCGTGTGGATCACCGCCTACCTCTCCTGGGGGCCCGGCGCCCGGTTCGACTGGCGCGGGTACCGCCTCGCCGTGCTCGTGACCCTCGGCTGGGCGGGGTCGGTGATGACGCTGAACGCCGTGATCGGCACCAACTACGGCTTCCTCAACGCCAAGCCACGGGGCGCGTCCGCCCTCGACCTGCTCCCGGACTGGCCGACCTACGTCGTGGTGGAGCTGGTGCTCGTGGCGGCCGTGTGGGCGCTGATGACGCTGCCGTGGATTCGGAGCCGACGCGGCCGGGGTGCGACACTGGCGGTGTCGTGAGTGAGACCCGAGAGCAGGCCGAGCCTGTGAAGTCCCTACCCCTCGTCTTCGAGGAGCCGCGCGGTCGCGGCAAGCCGCCGCGCCACCTCGCCGACCTCACCCCCGCCGAGCGCAAGGCCCGGCTCGAGGAGCTCGGGCTGCCCGGCTTCCGGGCCCGCCAGGTCGCGGCGCACTACTTCGCCCGGCTGGTCGACGACCCGGCGGAGATGACCGACCTGCCGGCGGCGCAGCGCGAGGAGCTCGCCTCGGGCCTGCTGCCGCACCTGATGACGCCGCTGCGCGTCCAGGAGGCCGACCGTGGCACCACCCGCAAGACGCTGTGGAAGCTCTTCGACGGCGCGCTCGTCGAGTCGGTGCTGATGCGCTACAAGGACCGCACCACGATGTGCGTCTCGAGCCAGGCGGGCTGCGGCATGGCCTGCCCCTTCTGCGCCACCGGCCAGGGCGGGCTCCAGCGCAACATGAGCACCGCCGAGATCGTCGAGCAGGTCGTCGCCGGGGCGCGCTCGCTCTCGCGTGGCGAGGTCCCCGGCGGACCGGGTCGCGTCAACAACGTCGTCTTCATGGGCATGGGCGAGCCGATGGCCAACTACAAGGCCGTGGTCGGCGCCTGCCGCCGCCTGACCGACCCCGCGCCCGACGGCCTCGGCATGTCGGCGCGCGGCATCACCGTCAGCACCGTCGGCCTGGTGCCGCGGATGCGGCAGCTCGCCGAGGAGGGGCTGCCCGTCACGCTGGCGCTGAGCCTGCACGCCCCCGACGACGAGCTGCGCGACGAGCTGGTGCCGGTCAACACGCGCTGGAAGGTCGACGAGGTCGTCGACGCCGCGTGGGGCTACGCCCAGGCCACCAAGCGCCGCGTCTCCATCGAGTACGCCATGATGCGCGACATCAACGACCAGGCCTGGCGGGCCGACCTGCTCGCCGACGTGCTGCAGGCACGGGGCGACTGGGGCTGGGTGCACGTCAACCTGATCCCGCTCAACGAGGTCAAGGGGTCGCGCTTCACCCGCTCGCGCGACGAGGACACCGACGAGTTCGTGCGGCGGCTGCAGGCCAAGGGCGTGCCCACCACGATCCGTGACACGCGCGGCGACGAGATCGACGCCGCCTGCGGCCAGCTCGCCGCGGAGGCGTGACGGGCCACCCGCACACCCCCGACCGGGCTATCGACAAGGTGGTCCGCGAGGGGGACCATCACGAGCATGAGCGCGCCGGCGGCCCAGGACGCCCACCTCAAGGCTGATGCGATCGGCTTCGTCGACGCCCTGGTGATCGGTCTCGCGGCGACCTCGCCGGCGTACTCCCTGGCGGCGGTGATCGGACCGATCGCCGCGCTGGTGGGGGTCTACGCCCCGGGCGTGCTGCTGGCGTCGTTCGTGCCGATGGCGCTGATCGCGACGGCGTTCCTCTACCTCAACCGGGTCGACCAGGACTGCGGGACGACCTTCAGCTGGGTGACCAGGGCGATGGGGCCGTGGCTGGGGTGGGTCGGCGGCTGGTCGATCACGATGACCGGCGTGCTGGTCATCGGGTCGCTCGCGGACGTCGGGGTCAGCTTCTCGCTGCTGATGTTCGGGCTCGACGACGCGGCCGCGAACGCCTGGATCCGGATGCCGCTGGCGATCCTGCTGATCCTGCTGATGACCTGGGTCTGCGTGCTGGGCACCGACGTCTCCGCCCGGCTCCAGAACGCCCTGATCTTCGGGCAGGTCGGCGCGCTGCTCGCCTTCGCGGCCGTGGCGCTGTGGCGCTCGTTCGACGGCTCGAGCACCCTGGAGGCGACGACGCCGTCGCCGACCTGGTTGAACCCCTTCGCGGAGGGGGGCGGGGCGCTCTCGGCCGGGCTGCTGCTGGGTGTCTTCGCCTACTGGGGCTGGGAGTCGTGCGTCAACCTCAGCGAGGAGACCACCGACGGCGCGACCACCCCGGGTCGCGCGGCGCTGGTCTCGACCTTCGTCCTGCTCGGCACCTACCTCGCCGTGGCGTACGCCGTGGTGGCCTACGCCGGGACGCAGTGGCTGACCGACAACGCCGACGAGGAGGAGTTCGTCTTCGCCGAGATCGCCTCGCAGGTGATGGGGCCCTTCGCGTGGCTGGTCTTCTTCTCGGTGGCGACCTCGGCGATCGCCTCGACGCAGACCACGATCATCCCCGCCTCGCGCACCGGCCTGTCGATGGCCAGGCGCCACGCCCTCCCGGCACGGCTGGGCCACATCCACCGTCGCCACCAGACCCCCGACGTCAGCACGTGGTGGGTCGCCGGCATCGCGATCGTCTGGTACGTCGGCATCTACCAGGTGTCGGCCAACGCGCTCTTCGACTCGCTCTCGGCGCTCTCGCTGCTCATCGCCTTCTACTACGCCCTCACCGGGATCGCGTGCGCGGTCTTCTACCGCCGCCACCTGCTGGAGAGCGCGCGCAGCCTGCTGCTCATCGGCGTCGGCCCGCTGGCCGGCTCGGCGATGCTGATCTGGCTGCTGGTGCTCTCGGTGCGCGACATGACCGATCCGGCGAACTCCTACAGCGGGCAGGCCTGGCTCGGCGTCGGCCCGCCGCTGGTGATCGGCGTCGGCATCTTCCTCACCGGCCTGGTGCTGATGCTGGTCTGGCGCACCGTCGACTCCCGCTTCTGGGAGGAGCGCCCGTCCGTCGCCGACCCGGCGATCGTGCACGGGCACAAGCGGGCCGCCGCCGACCCCGACGGACTGGAGGGCTGAGCGATGACCGTGGTGCTGGGGTACGACGACTCCCCGGGCGCGCAGGCCGCCCTCGCGGTCGCGCTCGACGTGGCCGCGCGGTACGGCGAGCCGCTGCGCCTGGTGTACGGCGCGGGCGCGACCGGCGAGGAGGCCGCGGTGCTGCGCCGGGCGCTGGAGGAGATCGGTCGCGAGGCGACCTCCCACGCCCTCGAGCGCGCCGCGGCGGCCGGCGTACCGACCGAGATCGACGTGGTCGACGCCCGCCCCGCCGAGGCGCTGCTGCGCGTCGCCGAGGAGCACCAGGCCCGCGTGATCGTGGTCGGCACCTCGGGGGAGGGCCCGCTGCGCAGCGCCCTGGTCGGCTCCACGCCGCACAAGCTGCTCCAGCTCAGCACCCGGCCGGTCCTCTGCGTGCCCACCCCGGGGTGAGGTCGACACCACTCCTTCACCGACACGAGTGGTGGGCAGGGCCGTCCGTTCACGCCCGCCGGGCGCAATGAGGCCATGGACCACGAGCGTCGGCTGCGGGTGCTGATCGTCACCGAGTCGTTCCTGCCCCAGGTCAACGGGGTCACCAACTCGGTGTGCCGCACCCTGGAGCACCTGCAGGAGCGCGGCCACGAGGCGCTCGTGGTGGCCCCGTCGGGACCGGAGTGGTACGCCGGCGCCCGGGTCCGGGTGGTCAGCAGCGTCGCGATGCCCACCTACCGCGACTTCCCGGTCGGCACGGCCACGCGGCGCACCCTCGACAACCTGGTGTGGGCCTACGACCCCGACGTGGTGCACCTCGCGTCACCGGCCTGGCTCGGGCACCAGGCGGGCGAGGTGGCGCGGCGCCGCGGGGTGCCGGTCGTCGCGGTCTACCAGACCGACCTCGTCGGCTTCGCCGAGCGCTACCCGATCCCGGGGGCGGCGGCCGCGATGCGGGGGCTCACGCGCCGGGTGCACCGCCCGGCCGCGCGCACCCTCGCGCCCAGCACGGCCAGCCGCCACCAGCTGGCCGAGCTCGGCGTGCCGCGGGTGCACCTGTGGGGACGCGGGGTCGACACCGAGCAGTTCCGGCCGGGGCGGCGCAGCGACCGGCTGCGACGCGAGCTCGGGGTCGAGCGGGTGGTCGGCTACGTCGGACGCCTGGCCGCGGAGAAGGAGCTGGAGCTGCTCGCGTCGGTGCAGGACCTGCCCGGCACCGCCCTGGTGCTGGTCGGGGGCGGACCCGAGGAGGCCCGGCTGCGCACGGTGCTGCCCCGGGCCCACTTCGCCGGCGTCCGCCGCGGCGCGGAGCTGGGCCGGCTGGTGGCCTCCTTCGACGTCTTCTGCCACACCGGCAGCACCGAGACCTTCTGCCAGTCGGCCCAGGAGGCGCTCGCCTCCGGCGTCCCGGTCGTCGCCCCGGCCGCCGGCGGTCCGCTGGACCTGGTGCGCCACGGCGTCAACGGCCTGCTCTACCGTCCGGGCGACGCGGCCGGGCTCCGTGCCCACGTCGTCGGACTGCTCGAGGACGACGCGGCGCGACGCCGCATGGGGGTGGCCGCACGGGCCGGGGTCGCCGACCGCTCGTGGCGGTCGCTGGGCGACCAGCTGCTCGGGCACTACCGGGCCGTGTGCCGTACCCCGGAGCCCGTGCCCGGACGCGCGTGACGCTCCTCGCACCGCGCGGCGCGTAGCGATGGACAGCCTCGGTCGTTGTCGGGATAGTGCGGACCCACCGCACACTGGCGCACGAGGGAGACCGTCGATGACCGAGCACGAGCCCCACGAGGAACCCGGGCCCGAGCAGCTGGGCAGGCTCAACCGCCTCGAGTCGCTCAGCGACAAGGACCTCAAGCGCGTCGTCGCCAAGGGCCGTCACGTCAGGCTGCCGGCCGACTGGTCGCTGATCTGGGAGAAGACCCCGGCCGACAAGGCCTACCTGATCGTCACGGGCGAGGTGTCGGTGCGCAAGGGCAAGCAGGAGGTCGCCCGTCTGGGCCCCGGCGACGTGATCGGCGAGATGGCCATCGTGGGTCACAAGCTGCGCTCCGCGAGCGTGGTCAGCGTGACGCCCGTGGAGGTCATCCACTTCACCAAGGAGTCGCTGACCGAGCTGCTCGAGGAGGTGCCGGCCTTCGGTCAGGCGCTGCGCGAGACGACCAGCGACCGGCTGGGCGCGCGCGGCGCGTGAGCCCCGAGCGCGACCTCGACCGTCCCGCACACGATCGGTCCGAGCTCGTCGACCTGCTCGAGGAGCACCTGCTGGGCGAGGCACCCAGCCTCACCGGCGCCCAGGTCGCCGAGGAGGTCGGTCTCGACCTCGCCGAGGCACGCGAGCGCTGGCGCTCGCTCGGCTTCCCGGCCGTGGGCGACGACGTGGTCGCCTTCACCCGCGCCGACCTGGAGGCGCTGCGGCGCACCGAGGAGCTGATCGCCCTCGGCGTCGTCGAGGGGGAGGACCAGCAGGCGCTGGTGCGCTCGCTGGGCCGCACCTTCGCGCGGCTCGCCGACTGGCAGATGGGCCTGCTCGCCCGCGCCGTCGACCCGGAGCGGATGACGCTGGCGCAGATGGCGGCCCTCGTCGAGCAGGTGACGCCCTCGGTCGACGCGCTGCAGAGCTACGTGTGGCGCCGCCACACGCTGCTCGCCGCGTCGCGGATGGTGCTGGCGCAGGAGGGACGGGAGCAGGACGGGCAGGCACCCGACGGGCAGGCACCCGACGACGACGTCGAGGGCACCGTCACGGGCGTCGGCTTCGCCGACATCGTCGGCTACACCCGGCAGAGCCGCGCGCTGTCCCGTCGCGAGCTCGCCCGCCTGGTCGACCACTTCGAGGGCCGGGCGCTGGAGATCGTCACCGAGCACGACGGCCGCATCATCAAGACCATCGGCGACGAGATCCTGCTCGTGGCCGACACCCCCGGTGCGCTCGCGCGCATCGGCCTCGCCCTGGTCGACGAGGGGGAGCGCGAGGACTTCCCCGAGCTGCGGGTCGGCCTGGCGTGGGGGCCGGCGCTCGCCCGGCTCGGCGACGTGCTCGGGCCGGTCGTCAACCTGGCCGCCCGGCTCACCTCGACCGCCCGGCCCGGCACGGTGCTCATCGACCGTGCCCTGGCCGACCGGCTCGACGACGACCCCGAGGTCTCGCTGCGCCGGGTCGCGCGCACCTCGGTGCGGGGCTACCGCAGGCTGGAGCCGTGGCGGCTGAAGTGGCGCTGAGTAGCATCGCTGCCGTGGTGACGCCCGTGCCGAACGTCAGCTTCCACCTGCTCGACCTCCCCGTCATCGAGGGCCGCGCCGAGGAGCCCGTCCTGGTCGACGGCGAGCGCCCCTGGAGCCACGCCCGGCTGCTGGAGGAGGTGGCCGCCCTGGGCGGCGTGCTCCGTCACCTCGGCGTGGGGCCCGGGACGCCGGTGCGGCTCGCCCTCGAGGAGGCGCACGCGCTCGAGGCGGTGGTGGCCGCCCTGGCGACCGCGCGGCTCGGCGGCGTGGTGGTCACGGAGGGTGGCGCGGGCGTGGTCGTCGCCTCCGAGGGCAGCGAGGTGCCGGCCGAGCGGGCGCGGCTGGTGCGGGGCGAGGCGGTGGTCGAGCCCGACCTCGACTGGACCGTGATGCTGCGTGCCGGGCGCACCGACCCGGCGCCCTGCGAGGTGCTGGCGGACGCGGCGGCGTACTCCCTCGAGCGGAGCGTCGGGGAGCAGCTCGGCGTGCTCGCCGAGCACCCCGCTCCGCACCAGGTCGGTGACCTCAGGGCGCTGCTGCAGGCTTAGTCTCGGGGCATGACGAACCACCCCGACGCCGCCCGCGTGCTCGCCGACGTACCCCGCCAGCTCTTCGTCGCCGGGCAGTGGCGCGACGCGACCGGAGGCGCGACGCTGCCGGTCGAGGACCCCGCCACCGGCGAGACGCTGTGCGAGGTCGCCGACGCCACCGTCGCCGACGGTGCGGCCGCGCTCGACGCCGCCGTCGCCGCCCAGGCCGACTGGGCCGCCACGCCGCCGCAGGAGCGCTCCGAGATCCTCTACCGCGCCTTCCAGCTGATGCAGCAGCGCAGCGACGACCTCGCGCTGCTCATGACCCTGGAGATGGGCAAGTCGCTCGCCGAGGCCAAGGGCGAGGTCGCCTACGCCGCGGAGTTCTTCCGCTGGAACTCCGGGGAGGCGCTGCGCGTCGACGGCTACGTCAAGGACGCCGCCAACGGCCAGAGCCGCGTGATGGTGCTCAAGCAGCCGGTCGGCCCCTGCTTCTTCATCACGCCGTGGAACTTCCCGGCCGCGATGGGCACCCGCAAGATCGCCCCGGCGATCGCCGCCGGCTGCACCATGGTGGTCAAGCCCGCCGAGCAGACCCCGCTCTCGATGCTCGCCCTGGCGGCGCTGCTCGAGGAGGCCGGGCTGCCCGCCGGCGTGCTCAACGTCGTGCCCACGTCGTCCTCGCCCGCGCTGTCGGCACCGATCATCGCCGACCCGCGGCTGCGCAAGCTCAGCTTCACCGGCTCCACCGAGGTCGGCCGCACGCTGATCGCCCAGGCCGCCGAGCAGGTGCTCAAGGTCAGCATGGAGCTCGGCGGCAACGCCCCCTTCGTCGTCTTCGAGGACGCCGACCTCGACGCGGCCGTCGAGGGCGCGATGGTCGCCAAGATGCGCAACATGGGGGAGGCCTGCACCTCGGCCAACCGCTTCTACGTGCACGCGTCCGTCGCCGAGGACTTCGCCACCCGTCTCGCCGAGCGGATGTCGGCGCTGACGCTGGGCCACGGCGCCGACGACGGCACCGAGGTCGGTCCGCTGATCGACGCCGACCAGCGCGGCAAGGTCGCCGAGCTGGTCAGCGACGCGGTGGGCAAGGGCGCCCGCGCCCTGACGGGGGGAGGCCCCCGCGACGGCGCGGGCTACTTCTTCGAGCCCACCGTGCTCACCGGCGTGACCGCCGACGCCCGCCTGCTGAAGGAGGAGATCTTCGGCCCGGTCGCCCCGATCTCGACCTTCACCGACGAGGACGACGCCGTCGCCCGCGCCAACGACACGGAGTACGGCCTGGTCTCCTACCTCTTCACCCGCGACCTCGACCGCGCCCTGCGCGTGGCGGAGCGGCTGGAGAGCGGCATGGTCGGTCTCAACCAGGGGCTGGTCTCCAACGCCGGGGCGCCCTTCGGCGGCGTGAAGGCCTCCGGCCTCGGCCGCGAGGGCGGCAACGAGGGGCTGGCGGAGTTCCTCGAGACCAAGTACGTCGCGATCAAGCGGTGAGCAGCGCACCCGCGCGACGCGACGTCGTCGTGCTGGGCTCGACGGGGTCGATCGGCACGCAGGCGCTGGAGGTGGTCCGCGCCAACCCCGACCGCTTCCGCGTCGTCGCGCTGACCGCCGGCGGCTCGCAGCCCGAGCTCTTCGAGCGGCAGGTGGCCGAGTGGGCCCCGGCGTACGCCGGCACCGGCGAGCAGGCCAGCGTCGAGGCGGCCGGCATGGACTGCGACGTGGTGCTCAACGGCATCACGGGCGCGGTGGGGCTGCGCCCCACGGTGGCCGCGCTCGAGGCCGGCAACACCCTGGCGCTGGCCAACAAGGAGTCGCTGATCATCGGCGGCCCCGTGGTCACCGACCTGGCGCGGCCGGGGCAGATCGTGCCCGTCGACAGCGAGCACTCGGCGCTGGCGCAGTGCCTGCGGGGCGGTCGGGCCTCCGAGGTACGCCGCCTGGTGCTGACCGCCAGCGGCGGCCCCTTCCGAGGCCGCACCCGCGAGCAGCTGGCGCAGGTCACGGTCGAGGAGGCGCTGGACCACCCGACCTGGGACATGGGTCCGGTGGTGACGATCAACTCCGCGACGCTGGTCAACAAGGGCCTGGAGGTCATCGAGGCGCACCTGCTCTTCGGTCTCGACTTCGACGACATCGAGGTCGTGGTGCACCCGACGAGCGTGGTGCACTCGATGGTCGAGTTCACCGACGGCTCGACGCTGGTGCAGGCCAGCCCGCCCACGATGCTGATCCCGATCGCGCTGGGGCTGGCCTGGCCGGACCGGGTGCCCGGCACGGCGCCCGCCGTCGACTGGAGCACCCGGCAGACCTGGGACTTCCACCCGCTCGACGACGAGGCATTCCCCGCGGTGCGGCTGGCCCGCGAGGCGGGCTCGCGCGGTGGCACCGCCCCAGCGGTCTACAACGCGGCCAACGAGGTGTGCGTCGAGCACTTCCGGCAGGGACGGCTGCGCTTCACCGACATCGTCGACGTGGTGGCCCGCGCGCTCGCGGACCACGACGTACCCTCGGGGGGGCCCACCGGTCCGCTCACGGTCGACGACGTGCTGGCGGCCGACCGCTGGGCCCGTGACCACGTCGAGCAGCTGCTGAGAGAGACCGGATGACCGTCCTGACCTACGTGCTCGGCGTGCTGCTCTTCCTCGTCGGGCTCGCGGTGTCGATCGGCCTCCACGAGGCCGGTCACCTGATCCCGGGCAAGCTCTTCCGCGTCAAGGTCACCCAGTTCTTCGTCGGCTTCGGCCGCACGATCTGGTCGACGCGGCGCGGCGAGACCGAGTACGGCCTCAAGGCGATCCCGCTCGGCGGCTACTGCAAGCTGGTCGGGATGGTGCCTCCCAACGAGGACCCCGAGCAGACCGAGGACAAGGTCCGCAGCCGCAACACCGGCATGTTCGCCCAGCTCGTCAGCGACACCAAGGCCGCGGAGTACGAGCACGTCGGACCGCACGACCACGGTCGGCTCTTCTACGACAAGCCCGCCTGGCAGCGCATCGTGATCATGGGCTCGGGCGTCGCCATCAACCTGGTGCTCTCGTTCCTGCTCTTCACGCTCGTCTTCGTCGGCTACGGCACCTACGAGCCGACGACCACGGTGCAGGGCGTCTCGGAGTGCGTGGTCGCCGTGCGCGACGACGCGCCGGCCGAGGACGCCCGGCGCGGCTGCACCGACGCCGACCCGGAGTCGCCGGCGGCGGCCGCGGGCTTCCGCCCGGGCGACCGCTTCGTCTCCATCAACGGCGAGGCCATCGACAGCTGGGCGCAGACCCAGCAGCTGATCCGGGCCAACGGCGACCGCACCGCCACCGTCGTGGTCGAGCGCGACGGAGAGCGGCTCACGCTGCGCCCCACCACCGCGGTGACCGCGATGCCCATCGACGCCGAGGACCCCGAGCGGCTCACCGAGGTCGGCTTCCTCGGCATCGTGCCGTCCACCGAGCGCGAGCGGCAGGACCTCGGCTACGTCGTCACCTCGATGGTCGACAGCACCCAGCGGGTGCTCTACATCATCGGCACCATGCCGGTGCGTGTCTGGGAGGCCGGCGGCGCCGCCCTCGGGCTGCAGGAGCGCGACCCCGAGGGCCCGATGAGCGTGGTCGGGGCCGGGCGCATCGCGGGCGACATCGCCTCGGAGGACCGGATCCCGGCGATGGACCGGCTGATCACGATCATCTCGCTGCTCGCGGGGCTCAACCTCTTCCTCGGCCTGGTCAACCTGCTGCCGCTCCCGCCCTTCGACGGTGCCGGCATCGCCACCACGATCTACGAGTCGGTGCGCCGTCGCTGGGCCCGGCTGCGCGGCCGGCCGGACCCGGGTGGCGTCGACAGCGCGAGGCTGCTACCAGTGACGTATGCGATGGCCGCGGTGATCCTCGTGGTCAGCGTGGTGCTCGTCGCGGCCGACATCCTCGCTCCCATCCGCATCACCTAGTATTCCGATCGACATTGGTCCGTCAGTCTCGGGCCCCGCACCAGGAGGACGAGTCATCCCCGACTCCCAGGACACCGCCCCCGACCACCGCCGCCCCCGCCTGCTCACGGTCGGGCCCTACGAGCGCGACAACTTCGGCGACCTGCTCTTCCTCGTGGTCACCGAGCGCTACCTGCCGGACTTCGAGGTCGTCGCCGGCGCCCCCTTCGCCAGCGACATGACCGAGCTGCTCGACCACGAGATCGTGGCCTACGGCGACTACCTCGCCGAGCACGACGTCGACGCCATCTGGAGCGTCGGGGGGCAGATCGGCAGCGTGACGATGCAGTCGGCCTACCGGATGTCGCACACCCCCGAGCAGGTCGCCGCCCTCAAGCAGGCGCCGATCGAGGACCGTCGCCGCCGGCTGCGACGCTCCTACCGCGACGCCCCGCTGGGGCTGGCCTACCTGCCGACCCCCGGGGCCTTCCCGCGCAACGCGGGCGCCGTCACGGTGGCCAACTCGGTCGGGCTCTCGGGCTCCGAGAAGATCGCGCCGCACCTGCGCGAGGAGGTCGTCGACGTGCTGCGCGCCACCGACGTGGTCTCGGTGCGCGACCCGCGCTCGAGCCACGCGATGAGCCGCCTGGGCGTCGAGCACCGGCTCGTGCCCGACGTCGTCCACGCCCTGAGCGCGCTCTTCCCGACCGAGGAGGTGCGCTGCTCGGGCACCGCCGTGGTGCAGATCTCCGACAGCCAGCTGCGGCTCTACGGCGAGGACGCCGTGGTCGAGGCGCTCGCCACGAGCGAGGCGCTGGCGCCGATGCCGCTGCAGTTCGTCGCGGCGGGGGTCGCCAACGGCCACGACTCCATCGAGACCCTGGAGCGGCTCGCCGCCCGGGTGCAGGAGGTCACCCCGGGTCGCGAGGTCATGGTCGACACCCAGCGCCGCCCGATGGACATCGTCGACGTGGTGCGCCGCTCGCAGGTCGTGATCAGCACCTCGCTGCACATGCGCATCGTCGCCGCCTCCTACGGCGTCCCGCGGGTGACGCTGGAGCGCTACAAGCCGGCGCACTACGCCCGCCACTGGGACCCCCTGATGCCCTACAACGTGACCATCCCCGACCTGGACGCCGCCGTGGCGACGGCCCTCGCCGACGCCGACCGGACCGACGTGCGCGAGTCGGCGGAGTCGCTGACCCGGCTCGCCGACGACAACGCCCGCGACATCGCCGACCGGGTCCGGGCGCTGGTGCAGGCGGACCCCGCGGAGCGGGAGAAGGTGGGCAAGGCGCGGGTCGCCGCCTACGAGCGCCTCGCCGCCCGCCGCGCCGAGGAGGACGAGCACACCCTCGCGCTCGAGCGTGCGCTGCGGCGTACCCGCCGCGAGCTCGAGGAGGCGCGCGCGGCACTGGCCCAGGCCCCGGCGCCGGGCCCGGCGTGGCGGCGCACGGCAGGACGCGTGCGGCGCCGTCTGAGCGGGGCCGGCGGCTCCGAGCGGCCGCGGGGCGGCAAGTAGCCTGGGGGACATGACCGCGATCAGCCTGGGCATGCCGGCGGCCCCCCCGCCCGTGCTCGCCCCCCGCCGCCAGACCCGTCAGATCCAGGTGGGCAAGGTCGGGGTCGGCAGCGACCACCCGGTCTCGGTGCAGTCGATGACCACCACGCTGACGAGCGACATCAACGCCACGCTGCAGCAGATCGCCGAGCTCACGGCCTCCGGCTGCGACATCGTGCGGGTGGCCTGCCCGTCGCAGGACGACGCCGAGGCGCTGCCGGCGATCGCGACGAAGTCGCAGATCCCGGTGATCGCCGACATCCACTTCCAGCCCAAGTACGTCTTCGCCGCGATCGAGGCCGGCTGTGCCGCCGTGCGCGTCAACCCGGGCAACATCCGCAAGTTCGACGACCAGGTCAAGGAGATCGCGCAGGCGGCCAAGGACCACGGCACCTCGATCCGCATCGGCGTCAACGCCGGCTCGCTCGACAAGCGGATCATGGACAAGTACGGCAAGGCCACGCCCGAGGCGCTGGTCGAGTCGGCGGTCTGGGAGGCCTCGCTCTTCGAGGAGCACGACTTCCACGACTTCAAGATCTCGGTCAAGCACAACGACCCCGTGGT
>JBQGFI010000185.1:0-1963 GCA_052040065.1 Marmoricola sp. | reverse complement strand
CGTTCTATAGGGTCGGCGGCGTGAACGTGCCCGGAGGGGGAGCCGCGAAGCGGGTCGTGCTGGAGACTGCCGGTTGGCTGCTGCTGGTGGCAGGCATCGCCGCCATGGTGCTGCCCGGTCCGGGCCTGCTGGGAGTCTTCGCCGGACTCGCGCTGCTGTCGCAGCAGTACGAGTGGGCCGAGCGGCGTACGGACCCGATGAAGTACCGGGCGCTCAAGGCGGCTGCGGAGGGCGTCGAGACCTGGCTGCGCATCGCCCTGTCCCTGTTCGGCGTGGCGTTCCTCATCGCCTGCGGCGTGCTCTGGATCTGGAACCCGCCGGCGCCGAGCTGGTGGCCGTTGTCGGACTTCTGGTGGCTCTTCGGCGGTCTCGGCACCGGGATCACCCAGATCGTGTCGGCCTTCATCGCCCTCGCGCTCATCGTCTACAGCTATCGCCGCTACCACTCCGACCCCGACGCCCTCGAGACGCTCGACGAGAAGATCAAGAAGGCCGACGACGCAGCCAAGCGCAAGAAGAAGCCGGTCAGCGAGCGGGACTGAAGGGCGCGCGCCTCCCGGTTTCGTGGCCCTGCTCGGCGGGTTGTACAGTCTGACCGCCGAGGGCGATTGGCGCAGTGGTAGCGCGCTTCGTTCACACCGAAGAGGTCACTGGTTCGAACCCAGTATCGCCCACCCGAGACACACGAGGCCGGTCCCCGCAGGGACCGGCCTCGTGCGTTGTCCAGGGCGAGCGCGTCAGCAGATGTCGAGGTTGCTCATCCGGACCGCGCGACCCCACGACGACCTGTCGTCGCCCTTGGTGACCCGGGCACGCAGGTCGTAGGCGCCGGGTCGGCCGTCCGCGTCCGTGGTGGCGAAGACGACCTGCTTGGAGTCGGCCGGGATCGGCTCGACGGGGAGCAGCTCCCACGGGCCGTCCGCACCGTGCTCGCGCGCGCCCAGCACGGCGCCCCGGCGACCCTGCTCCGCCCGGTTGACGAGCTGCACGTAGAAGCCGTAGGAGTCGGTCTCGCTGTCGTAGGCCGTGCGACACGCGCGCACGGCGCCCTTCTTCCACGTCTTGAGCACCTGCCAGTCCTTCCCGGCCTGAGGTGCCGCCGGGGCTGACTCGGTGGCGTGCACCGCGGGCGCGCCGGCGAGTGCGAGCGAGGCCGCGGTCGCGACGAGGATCCCCCGTACGAGCTTCATCATCTGACTCCGATCGGTCCGGCCGGGACCCGTGTCCCGGCACCGTCGTCATCCCACCACGCCCGGGGGCCTCCCGCGCGGTGATCCGCGGGCCTGTCCACCGGCCGACGCACGTGGTAGACCCGGGTGATGGAGTGGCTCATGCTGCTGGTGCTGGGCGCCGGCGGAGGTGCCGGGGCGTACGCCGCGCAGCGGGTGCGCGTCGTGCGAGCCGAGCGGCGCGAGCTGGCCGCCGAGCTCGAACAGGTGCGCCGCGTCGCCGACCAGGACGTCACCGTCTTCGGCGAGCAGCTCCAGCGGCTCGGTGACCACGTGGCCGACCGCGAGCTCGACGCGCCCGCACGAGAGGACTACCAGGTCGCGCTCGACGCCTACGAGCACGCGAAGCGCGAGGTCACGAGGATCGATCGCTTCGAGCAGGTCAGCGCGCTGGTGGACACCCTGGCGACCGGCCGCTACGCGATGGTCTGCGTGAGGGCCCGTGTGGCCGGCCGCCCGGTGCCCGAGATCACGGTCCCGTGCTTCTTCAACCCCCAGCACGGTCCGTCCGGCCGCAAGGTGATGTGGACCAGCCCGCGCACGGGCACCCGCACGGTGCCGGCGTGCTCGCGGTGCGCGGCCCAGCTCGACGCGCGCGAGAAGCCCGAGGTGTTCATGGTCGGGGCCGGCGGGCGCAGGGTGCCCTACTGGGAGGCCGGCGCGACCTTCCACCCCTACAGCAAGGGCTACTTCCCCGAGGGCCAGGCATCCACGAGCGCCATGATGTGGATGTA
>JBQGFI010000184.1:0-4284 GCA_052040065.1 Marmoricola sp. | reverse complement strand
CCCGGGCGCCGGCGTCGACCTCGGCCTGCGAGGTGAAGGGGTCCCAGATCGCCCAGGCGTCGACCGAGCCGCCCTGGAAGGCGGCGAGGCCCTCGGTCGGCTGCAGGTAGACGGGCTCGATGTCGTCGAGGCCCAGGCCGGCGTCACGCAGCTGGGCGAGCAGGTTGTAGTTGGCCGAGCTGCCCTTGGCCACGGCGACCTTCTTGCCCTCGAGGTCGGCGACGTCCTGCACGTCGGAGTCGCGCGGCACCACGATCGCGTCGCCGGAGCTGCCCTGGGAGTACGCCGAGACGACCTTGAGCCGCTTGCCCTGGTCGATGGCGAAGAGCGGCGGGGTGTTGCCGACGCCGCCGACGTCGACGGCCCCGCTGCTGATGGCGTCGAGCATCGGGGGCCCCGAGGTGAAGGGCTTCCACTCGACCTCGTAGGGCAGGTCCTCCAGGTCGCCCGACGCGCTGAGCAGCGCCTCGGAGCCACCCTTCTGGTCGCCGACGACCAGGGTCACCTTGGCGAGGTCGACGGTGCCGTCCTCGCGCACGGCGTCGCTGTTGGCGTCGCCGCCGGCGCAGCCGATGAGGACCAGCAGCAGGGTGGTGGCGGCCGCCGCGAGGGCGCGGCGGGGGGGACGAGCGGGGAGGTGCGTGGTCACGAGGTTCGCTCCTGGGGGTCGTTGGGGGTGGTCCGCGCGGTGCTGGTGGCCTCGTGCACGCCCAGCACCGTGAGCAGCTCGGTGCGAAGGGCGTGCAGGTCCGCGGGGTCGCGGGGCCGCTCGAGGTCCAGCAGGGTCTGGTGGGCGATGCGGCCCTCGTCGATCACGAGCACGCGGTCGGCGAGCTTGAGCGCCTCGTCGACGTCGTGGGTGACGAGCAGGACCGACGGGCGGTGCTCGGCCCAGAGGTCGAGCACGAGGTCGTGCATCTCGAGCCTCGTCAGCGCGTCGAGCGCGCTGAAGGGCTCGTCGAGGAGCAGCAGGCCGGGGGCGGTCACCAGGGCCCGTGCCAGCGAGGCGCGCTGCGCCTGGCCGCCGGAGAGCGTCACGGGCCAGACGTCGTGCTTGTCGCCCAGCCCGACCTCGTCGAGCCGGGCCCGGGCGCGCCGCTGCCGCTCGGCACGCGAGCCCTGGCGGAGCGCGAGCGCGACGTTGTCGGCCACCCGGCGCCACGGCAGCAGCCGGGGCTCCTGGAAGGCGACCGACACCGTGCCGTCCACCTCCGCGGCACCACTGGTCACCGGATCGAGCCCGGCGAGCGTGCGCAGCAGCGTGGACTTGCCGGAGCCGCTGCGCCCCAGCAGCGCCACGAGCTCGCCGGGTGCGATGTCGAGGTCGAGGTCCTGCAGCACCACGTGCGTGCCGAAGGCGCGCGAGAGCCCCCGGATCCGGACCGTCGGCCCGTCGGTGCGCTGCCGGTCGCGGGGGATCACCCGTGTCGCCATGCCAGTGCCTTCCTCTCGATCGCCCGGACCAGGGAGTCGGTGGCCAGCCCGAGCAGGCTGTAGATGACCAGGCCGCCGACCACCACGTCGGTGCGGCCGAAGGACGCGGCGTCCGAGACCAGGTAGCCGATGCCGCTGGTGGCGTTGATCTGCTCCGCCACGATCAGCGAGAGCCAGGCGACGCCGAGGCTGAGCCGCAGGCCCACGAGGGCCGACGGGAGCGCGCCGGGCGCCACCACGTGCCGGATCCGCTCGCGCCAGGAGAGTCGCATCGCCCGCGCCGCGTCGATCATCTTCGGGTCGACGCCGCGGATGCCGGCGACGGTGTTGACGTAGAGCGGGAAGGCGACGCCCAGGGCGATCAGCGCGATCTTGGGGGACTCGTCGATGCCGAGCCACAGCACCAGCAGCGGGAGCAGCCCGAAGTGCGGCACCGTGCGCAGCATCTGCATCGGCGGGTCGATCGCGTCGTCGGCGGTGCGCGAGAGCCCGGCCAGGGTCGCCAGCACGAGCGCGACCGAGGCGCCGACGAGGAAGCCGATCAGCACCCGTTGCACCGAGATCACGGTGGCGTCCTGGATCGTGCCCTTGCGCCACTCCTCGGTCATCGCCGCGAGGATCTGGAGTGGCGGGGCCAGCTTGTCCTCCGGCAGGACGCCGGTGACCGAGGCGAGCTGCCAGAGCGCGAGCAGGGCCAGCGGGCTCACGGCGCGTCGCAGCGCCGCGGCGCCGCGGCGGCGGCGGTCCCGGGGAGGTCGCCGCCGCGACCGCGGGACGCCGAGGGCGCCGTCGCGGGTCATGGAGGTGGCGGGGGTCGTCATGCCCCTCACCTTGCCCGAATGACTCGTAATAAACCTAATTCACTACACTTTGAGACGAGGCGCTCAGAGGGGGCCGGCTCGTGCTACGGGGCGGGCCGCACCAACCGCCCGAGGGCCAGTCGTGCCAGCGGGGCGTACGCCGCCACGACGGGCAGCGGCCCCTGCACCCGCAGCCAGGTGGCGCTGCCGCCGACGTCCGGAGTGACGCCGTGCTCGAGGCGCAGCGTGACGAGGGCCACCCGCACCTGCCAGGTCCAGGTGCGGGCGCGCTCGTCGACGGCCTCGACCACGAAGCGCACGGGCAGCGTCGGTCGCGGCAGCAACCCGGCGTGCACCGTGCCCCCGACGCCGGGCGCGATCCGCGCGGCGTCGGTGTCGACCCACTGGATCTGCGGCGCCCAGGTCGACCACGCCGACGGGTCGGCGTACCGCTCCCAGGCGATGTCGGGTGCGGCGGCTCCTCGGGTACTCAGGGTCACGGCGGCCATGTGCCCGGAGTACCCGTAGGTTGGCGCCGACCACGCAGACAGGAGCCCGATGACCCGCTTCACCGCGAGCAAGCAGTCCGCGGCCACCGTGAAGGCCTCGCGCGAGCAGGTCTGGGAGGCGCTCACCGACCCCGAGCTGCTGCCCCGGCTCACGCCGTACCTCCACCGCATCGACGTCGCCGACGGCGGCCGCACCTGGACCTGGCACGTCGCCCGCGTGCCGGTGCTCGGCCGCTCCATCGGCTCGTCCTTCGTGGAGCGGATGGACTTCGAGGAGCCCTCACGCATCGGCTACGGCCCCCACCCGGACCACCCGGACCAGCAGACGCTGGTGCGCGGCGAGTACCACCTCGAGTCGCGCGGCAGCGGCACCCGGGTCTCGATCGACATCGAGGTCAGCGTGGACCTGCCCTTCCCGCGGGTGGCCCGGCCCGCGGTCGAGACCGGGATCGCCACGGTGATGGCCGGCATGGGCGTCGCCTTCTCGCGCAACCTGCTGCGGCACCTGGGGGAGCGATGAGGATCCTGGTGCTCGGAGCGTCGGGCTACGTCGGCTCCAGGCTCGTCCCCGCCCTGCTCGCGGCCGGTCACGAGGTCGTGGCCGCCTCCTCCTCGGCGCCGCGACCCGAGCGCTTCGCGTGGGGCACCGAGGTCGACTGGGCCCGGTGCGACGTGACCGAGGCCGGCGACGTGGTCGCGGCGCTCGAGGGCGTCGACGCGGTCTGCTACCTGGTGCACTCCCTGGACCGCCGCGGCTTCGAGGAGGTCGACCGGATCGGCGCCGAGGTCGTGCGCGACGCGGTGCGCCGTGCCGGCGTGCGCCGCCTGGTCTACCTCTCGGGCCTGGTCCCCGACGCGCCGGCGTACGACCTCTCGCCCCACATCCGCTCCCGCCTGGAGGTCGAGCAGATCCTGCTCGAGGCCGCCTCGGCCGAGTGCACCGTCGCCGCGCTGCGGGCGGGGGTCGTGATCGGCGCCGGGTCGACGTCCTTCGAGGTCATCCGGCAGCTCGCGACCCTGCTCGTGGTGCAGCCCGTGCCCACGTGGCTCGAGCACAAGGTGCAGCCGGTGGCGGTCACCGACCTGCTGCGCGCGATGACCGAGGCCTTCGACGAGGCCCGGGTCCCGGCGCTGGAGGGCGCCGTCGACGTCGGCGGCCTGCGGCTGCTCAGCTACTCCCGGCTGCTCGCCGAGTGCTCGCGGGCGGCGGGGCTGCTGCGCCTGCGGGTGCCCGTGGTCGCCGTGCCGAGCGGTCTCGCGGGGGTCGGGACCGCCGCCCTCGTCGCCGCCCCCTTCTGGACCGTCACCGCCCTGGTGCAGTCGCTGCGCCACGACATGGTCTGCCGCCCCGCGGCGACCTGGGAGCCGGCCGACGGCGAGCCCCAGCTCTCGCTCCGCGCCGCGCTGCACCGGTGCTTCGGCGAGCCGGGGGAGACCCCCGAGGCGCCGCTGCCCAGCGACGAGCCCTGGACCTCCCAGCACCTGCCCCTGCTCGACTGGGTGCCCGCCCCCGCCACGGTGCGCGCCGGCGCCGGCCTGGT